>NZ_JAYJLD010000016.1 GCF_035282765.1 Ferviditalea candida
ATTTTTCCGATTTTTTGCCCCCCTAGGGGGGCAACCTTATCCCTATTACTGGGGAATTTTTAACTGATTATTTTGGGGAATTCTATTTCGGTCTTGACATTTAGCGGAATCCGTTAATTCTAATTTAGCAGTTACACCAAATTGAACAACGGTTTGCCCGAAGGCATCAATAGCCTGTTCCAAGCAGCAAATCGTAAAGCACGGGGATACCGTTCAAAAAAAACATCATTGCCATAGTCTATTTGATTGCCGGCAAGCTGGATTTTGCCCTAAAACGCTAAAAAGAACTGGTAGCAGTCTGGAGCCACGCATCGCTCACAACCGCACCAATTCCCTTGTCCAGCCCTTAGTCTGCCTCTATTAAAGAAAACTTAAACTGGCAGCAGGAGGAGAATGCGGAGCGAAGCAACTGCATCTATTCCCTTGTCCGATTTTAAGATTTAACTGGAAATTCATAGAGCCCTTTTTATATTAAATCACTGTCATTGCCGAAGAGCCTTTTAGTTGTTGTCGTCAGAGGTCTATTTGACAGGCTTGTAAGAAACCAAGTTATCTCTACTAATTTTCGGAAAACAAAGTATAATGTGATATATATATCAACATAACAGGAGGGCTGAAATTGAAGGCGTCAATTAAAATAGGAACGGCTGCTCTTCTACTGAGCGCTGGTTTTTGGTTCGGATCGGTACTTACTTCCAATGCGGACGGGCTCATTTCTGATAATCAGCCGGGATCTGTCAATGATCCGATTGTGACCAAGAGCTATGTGGATGAACAGATCCAGCAAAAGGTCAAAGCCGAATTGGACAAGCAGACTTCAGGCTCCTATGCGGGGAATTCCAGTTCTCCCGCACTTACGGTGATTCCGTTGAAACCAGGACAAATTCTATATGCCGGGGCGGGGACTGAATTTATCGTCCGCACAGGCAAAGCGGTCGCTTTCAGTACGGATGGGAACGGAATACCGGACCTGACAGCGGGGAAAGATATAGCCAACGGATCGCCAATCGAACAGAATCATCTGCTGCTGTTCCCGCGTGACGGCGGCAGGGGAATCAAGCCGGATGCGAAGGAGAAGGGAACCGTATATGTAATGGTCAGAGGCAAATATATGTATGTTAATGCAGATGGTACACCTGTTAATCCGTAGGGATTCAAACATAATATAACCCGAATGACATGAAAATATACGAGTTAAGGAACATTTAACGGCCGATAATATGGTTGCACCCTGAAAATAAGGAGGTGAACCATATGGCGAAAGGTCAATCCGGCCGGAGGAAGATCGTTCCGGAGAGCGAAGCCGTCATCGACCAATGGAAATATGAAATAGCGGCAGAATTAGGCTTGCCGGTGGGGAAGAGTTGGGTCTCAGCCAATGGAGCCAGCGATGTGGAGTTCGCAACAGAGCTTGGAACGCTGCCTGCCTCGTCCATTAAAGAGGATTATTGGGGTCACATTGCCACCCGGGATGCCGGTGCAGTAGGCGGTAATATCACGAGACGACTTGTGCAAAAGGCGGAGGAAATTTTACAGGGACTGTAAATCATAAAGCAATCTTTATTTTTATATTTTCAAACAGCATCAAAACCCATCCAAACTAAATTCGGGTGGGTTTTTCATATGTAGATTACTTTTATTTGTATATATTAAATTAAAAAGTTATACTGTAATTACAGTTCAGCTGAAAGGAGGTTGTCGACATGGGCGAAATTATACAACAAGTTCAGAGAAGGATGCTGATCAGTTTAGCTCAAGTTGCCAAAGATTTTAATTTGCGGGAAGGTGATCATGTCCTGATTGAAGAACGAGACGGGGGCATTTTTATCAGACCTGTTGCTTGGCACAATAAGAATCAGGAATACTTTTGGACAAAAGAATGGCAGGAACGTATGAAGCAAAGTCTTGAAGATCTTGAAAAGGGGAAATACAAAAAGTATGAAAATGTAGGTGATCTTTTGAAGGAGCTGGGGGAGGAAGAGGATGCCGACAATTCTTCTGACTGACTCTTTTCGAAGCGACTTTGATACATTAACCGGAATCGAACAAAAACAAGCCCGTAAGGCAATAAGATTGTTGGCTAAGGATCCGAAGGATCCGTCTTTGCAGATTCATAAAGTCCGTGGAACTGTTTTTTGGGAAGCCTATGTGAATATGGATATTCGTCTCATTTTTGAGCATGGTAATGATACTCTTGTTCTTCATGCAATTGGGCATCCTGACAAACTAAGAAAATTATAGTGATCGAAAACATTTATAACCTTGGTCAAATCCATTTTAGCATAGACCCTTGTGAGGCTGGTAATATCACTCAAATCATTTAATGCCAAAGGCAAATATTTCAGCTTATGCATTATCTTCAACCTTATCAGCAGGCCCCGACCTTAACTCTGAAAGCATTTCTTAATGAGTGTACCGTTTATCATTGGACTTGGCTTCCAGGTCCGCTTCTTTCAGCTTAAAGTAAATTTCACTTTCAAACAGTTTTCTTTCGTATGCTTCAATGCTCATGACAACCATGTCACCATAACCATTCTTGGTCAAGAATACCGGCTCTGCTGTTTCATGAACGGTTCTCGAAATATCGGCAAAGTTGTTTCTCAAATCCGAAACATGTCTAATATGTGGCATATCGTCATCTCTTTATTAGCGTAACACAATTTTATCATGATTATGCTAACTCATCAATGAATCCGGTTTTTGCCGGAGAATTAAGCCAAAATGGAGCGAACGTTGGTGATGACTGCCATAAAAAAATGCGATGTAAGGTCTACTTGTCCGATGACCTCGGCATTCCTCGCACTCAAATCGAGCGATTTTGCTTGATCCGTTAGCACAACCCCAGTCAATTCGGTTTGTGAAGTGCTTGAGCAGGAAATGGTAATCCCATCAGGGACGGGAACCTCGAAAGGATAATTCCTTACAGTGTTTGTGACGGGAACGATTAGGGCAAACGGTGAATTTTCAGGATCGATAAGTCCATCCGATAGTACGATTGCGGGACGATAACCGGATTGTTCATGGCCGGATTGAGGATGCAACCTTATCCACACAATGCTCCCGCGTTGCACATCTCCAGTGATCGGCATTAAAAGATTTCATCCCCCATCGGCTTGGCAAAAACCTCTTCATGATTTCTCATGCCTGACTTACATTTCGCACGCAAAGCTAGAAAATGAGCACGCAGAGCTTCTTGATCGTCGGCAGCCGGAAACGTTGGACGGAGAACAATTTCCTTGTTTTCTGAAACAAATATATCCAATTCAATGCCTTCCTCGAAATTTACGAGCTTCGTTACTTCGACAGGTAGACGTATAGCTAAACTGTTACCCCACTTCCGAACAGTTGCGGTAGTCATATAAATCAATCCCTTCTTTTGTTCCTTGTTCAAGTATAACACACCCTTTTTTATGTGTATATACGCAGTATATACATAAGTGTTGGAATTGATACAAATTCAAAAGGTCCGAGGAATAGTTTGCTGGGAAGCCAATGTGAATATGGATATCCGTCTCATCTTTGAGCATGGAAATTATACTCTTGTTCTTTATGCAATTGGGCACACCATGAAATATTAAGAAAATTATAGTGAATCGAGAGCTGCTTGGGGGGGAAGATGGGGAAAATGGTGTTGCACTAATTTTATAACAGCAGCGAAAGGAGCAGTTATCGATGCCAAATATCAAACCAATCTCCGATTTGAGAAATTACAATGAAGTCCTGCGATATATTGCCATAGGCGAGCCAGTGTTTTTAACTAAAAATGGCAGAGGGAAATTTGGTCATTGTCGATATTAACGAATATGATAAATTAAAGGCTTCACTGAAGCTGATGTCACAGCTTGCCGAGGGAGAGCAGGCAGGGAAAGAAAAAGGATGGATGACGATCGAGGAAGTGGAAGCGGAACTGGGAATTGATAATGGTTAAGCTGAAAATTTCGACTAAAGCCAAAGAGGATTTGGCAGAAATTAAAGGCTGCATTTCTCAGGAACTTTCTAATCCGCAGGCGGCGGTAAATCTGGTTTCGAAAATCACGAAAAAGATACGCAGGCTGTCGGAGTATCCGGGAATTGGCGCACCGTTATCTTCCGTCATCGATATTCAGACAGACTACCACTTTCTGGTTTGTGCAAATTACCTCATATTTTATAGATGCGAATGGTTCCGGCGGTTGCGGCCCACACCAAACGGTTTGGTAAAGCACCAAAAGCCGTTGCAACCGATCGCGGTTTCGGAAGCAAGAAAAACGAAGATACTGTGACCGAAATGGGCGTCGGTCGCGTCAGTCTGCCGCGAAAAGGCAGGAAAGGCCAAAAGCGAACCGAGCATGAAAACCAGGAATGGTTCCAAGACTTGCAGCGTTACCGTGCCGCAGGCAAGGCGAAGATTAGCCTCCTGAAGAGAAAGTACGGTTTATCCCGCGGCAGGTACAGGGGCCTTGCCGGCTCCAAAAGCTGGATCGGCTTCGGAATTCTGACCCATAACCTCCAAAGAGCGGCCAAAATGCTCAAAGCGGAAGCAAAATAAGGAATAATCAGGAAAATGTGAAGCTCCGGAAAAATGACGGGAAATAGATTCCTCTCAAAACCGACTTTATCAGGGCAACTAATTAAATCCTTCCGAACGATTTTCATATATAGTTTGACAGAATCCAACAAATAAAGTATTATTACTAGTTGAAGGATGCGTATAACAGCCTTTTCCATATCGGGAAAGGTTCCTTTTTTGTTTATTGGCCATAAGATTTATACATAATAAACTCATATAGGAGGTTGTTTCATGGCGCTTCAAAAAGGCAGAAAATTGTTTACTTCGGAATCCGTTACAGAAGGACACCCCGATAAAATATGCGATCAGATTTCCGATGCGGTGTTGGATGCATTTTTGGATGCGGACCCTCATGCCCGGGTGGCCTGCGAGGTATCGGTGGCGACAGGGCTTGTGCTGGTAATCGGTGAAATTACAAGCAAGGCGGATTATGTCGATATTCCCGCACTTGTGCGCAAAACGATCAAAGACATCGGATATACACGCGCAAAATACGGATTTGACGGAAGCACCTGCGCAGTGCTGACATCATTAAACGAGCAGTCGCCCGACATTGCGATGGGAGTCAATACCGCTTTGGAATCCAGGGAACAAGGAGTCGATCCGGAGGAAAACATCGGGGCCGGCGACCAGGGCTTAATGTTTGGGTTTGCGGTTAATGAAACGCCTGAGCTCATGCCGCTACCCATTGCTTTGTCGCATCGGCTGGCACGCAGATTGGCCGAAGTCCGCAAGGACGGAACGCTGGGCTATCTTCGTCCGGACGGCAAAACCCAAGTCACTGTAGAATACGAAGATAACAAGCCGGTGCGTGTCGATACGATTGTGGTTTCCACGCAGCACTCTGAAGATATTCCGCTTGAGCAGATCAAAAAAGACATCATCGAGCATGTCGTCAGACCGGTTGTTCCGGAGGAATGGCTGGACGGGCAAACCAAATATTTTATTAACCCGACCGGACGGTTTGTCATCGGTGGTCCGCAGGGAGACGCCGGACTGACAGGACGCAAAATCATTGTCGACACCTATGGCGGATATGCGCGCCACGGCGGCGGCGCTTTTTCGGGTAAGGATCCGACGAAGGTGGACCGTTCCGCTGCGTATGCCGCACGCTATGTCGCCAAAAACATCGTTGCCGCCGGACTCGCGGACAAGTGCGAAATTCAGTTGGCATATGCCATCGGAGTAGCGCAGCCGGTATCGATCAGCGTCGATACTTATGGTACCGGCAAAGTTAGCGATGAGAAGCTGGAGGAAGTTATCCGCAACAACTTTGACCTTCGTCCGACAGGGATCATCAGGATGCTGGATTTGAGACGTCCGATCTACAAGCAAACGGCCGCCTACGGGCATTTTGGAAGAACCGATGTCGATCTTCCTTGGGAGCGTACGGATAAGGCCGAGCAACTTAAAGCGGAAGCTTTGTCATAATAGGTGGCTTTTCCGGATTACCAGTGGCAAAGAATGCCCCGTTTCCTTTCGAATTTGAAAGGATGCGGGGTTTTTGTGTTTTTCAATGGAAGCGCAGAGGTGATGATGTAAGGAAATCTGGTGGCCGATTGTCGGGCATTTCCTCGGCTCCATCCGGAATATGAAGTGAATGACTGGCGGGGAAGATCCTACTTTCTCGATTTGATATGGATGAAATATCATATACAAAAAGTTCAATTCCAACTTAACTCTAACATCAAATAGTCTTTCGGGTCTGCAAGCTTATCTAGTCGCACCCTCTACTATTTTTCTAGGATATGTCCCGTAACTTTTTCCAGACATTCGGAGTCTATAATAATAGTAAATTAAACAATAATCAGAGAGTCGAATCCGGTGACTATGGGAGAGGGAGAATACAAATGCTGAATTTCAAACAAATGATCGGCCTGACCTTGGCGGTAACATTGGCGACAACATACCCAATTGTGCTGCCCCATGCCATAGCGGCTCAGGATGAAACACAGGCGCAAGCCGCGCAACCCCAGAGGCAAACAGCGGAAATGACGGCGTTGAGCGAGCAGCCCATTACATCCGGAGCTGTGCTCAAGCAAGTACTATGGAAAGGGGTCAGGAACGGCCAGGAGGTCACCGTTAACGGGAATATCATCGTTGTCGATTTGAAGAATCCGAATGTGAAGCTGGATGTCATGACCGGGGTAAACAACCAGTTTACAAAGAAACAAACGGTTGAAGGCATGGCGAAGGAAACAGGGGCTGTTGCCGGTACGAACGGCGACTTTTATGTGGTGCAAGCGGAGGGAGCTCCGATTGGTCCGGAGATCAATGACGGAACAATGATGTCGTCGCCGTCGATGATTCAGGGCATGTACGCATTCGGGATTACCAAGGATCGTCAGCCGGTCATCGACAGCTACAGCTTCTCCGGGACTGTGAAGGCCGACAATGGCCGGGACTTTCCACTGACTGGAATCAACAAAACGTATTATTGGCTGGAGAACGGCCAGCACAGTCATGTGGATTCCCTGTACATCTATACGCATGCGTGGGGACAAATCGACCGTGCCAATGACGGAGCCACAACACCGACAGAAGTATTGGTGAAGAACGGAGTCATTCAACAAATTGCGTATAAAAGTGTCATCCAGTCACTTCCTCCCGAAAACGGTTATATTCTGAGAGCCGCCGGAAAAGGGGCGGATTTTGTCAAAAATAATTTGAAGGTCGGAGAGAAATTACAGATAAATTATCATTTGGTGTCGATGGTCACAAAAAAAGATATCGATCCGAATCAATTTGTTATGATGATCGGAGGTCACACCATACTGGTGGATCAGGGGAAGGCGGCCGCCTTCTCCCGCAGCGTGTCCAGTTTGGCGGGATATCGATCGAGAACGGGGATAGGTTATTCCAAAGACGGCAGATACGCATACATCATGACCGTGGATAACAGTGGAGACAGCAAGGGCATGAGCTTGAAGGAATTTCAGGATTTCATGGTCATGGCCGGCGTTTGGAAGGGGATCAATCTCGACGGAGGCGGATCGACCCAAATGGTTGCGCGTCCGCTAGGGGATTTTAACGTCAAGCTGGCCGATCAAACGGAATACGCAACAGCCAGAAAGGTTGTAAACGGGCTTGGCGTATATTCTACGGCCCCCAAAGGGCAGGTTAAGGGCCTGATTGTTCAGGGTGAATCTATGCTGTTCATAAACGAATCAACCGCATACAACTTGAAAGCGTATGACCAATATTTCAACCCTGTCCGTACCGATCAGGGGGATGTGCGGTGGTCGCTTTCAAAGCCGATCGGCAGCATGAACGGAAATCTATTTACGGCTGCGAAAGCAGGCAGCGCGGTACTGACTGCGGCGATGGGCCAAGCGAAGGAACAGCGTGAGCTTCTAGTCGTCGGCAAGGATCAGATTGCGCGCCTGGGCTTCGATGTGCCAAACAGCCTTCTGGCGGCAGGCGGCGAATATCCGCTGAAGGTTACGGCGGAAACGGTTGACGGCAGAAAGCGTACGGTACCTTCCCAGCTGGTGGATTGGGAATTGATCGGGTTTCAAGGGACGGTGAAGAACGGGAGCCTGACGGTATCTCAGGTAAACAAAGACACCGCAACAGGGCAAATTCTCGCTACCTACGACGGATTCAGCGCAATTATGAGCCTGCCGCAGGGAATCGATAAAACTTGGGCAGATTTTGACGCAATCAGCTATCCCGTCACTTTCGAGCAATATCCCGGCGAAGTGCAGGGGACTGCCCGGTTGGTAACCGGACTGCCAGGCGCCAAAAATGACAATGACCAGGCCTTATATATCGAATACGATTTCAGGAAAGGCTCCGGAACCAAAGCAGCCTACGCATCGTTTGGAGATAACGGTGTGCCGGTGGAAGGCCGGCCGATTATGCTGAAGGCTTCCATTTTGGGAGATAACAGCCTGAACTGGATCCGCGCCGAAGTGACCGACCGCAACGGTCAAGTGAAGCGGATTGATTTGACCCAGCATTTGGATTGGTATGGATGGAAAGAAGTCAGTGTGGATTTATCATCCTATCATTTGGATTATCCGATTGCCGTCAAGAGATTGTACGTTGTCAGCCCCGAGCAGGGACAGGATGAGAGAGAGGCGATCGGCGCCATTGCCATAGATAATGTCCGTTTCCAATATCTCAATGAAGTCTCCCCAAAACCGAACGTGAAAGTGCAGATGGCCGTAGGTAGGAATCGTATTTCGGTGGACGGAAAGGAACAGTCGTTGGATCAGGCTCCAGTTGTTGTCAAGGGAACAACGATGATTCCGATCCGGTTTTTCGTCAATGCGATGGGTGGGGATGTACGCTGGGATGCGAAGGAAAAAAAAGCGACCGTGCTGATGAACAACAGACTGGTGCAATTGTGGATCAATCAGGCAGAAGTGAACGTGGATGGACAACGGATCAAAACGGAAGTTTCCCCGCTGATCATGAACCTGCGCACCATGCTGCCGCTCCGGCTGATCTCGGAAAGTCTCGGATGGAAGGTCAATTGGGATCCATCGACAAAATCCATAACTTTGGAGTAAAAAGGATGCTTAAGTCCCTTTATACAAAAGGGAATTATGGTACTATGTTACTAAGCGGTTTTTCAAAAGACCGAATTACGGGGATGGGGAGAAGGCCTGGGATGGATATTCGTGCGGACGCCATTGACCGGATCATTAAAAATGCGATACAGGTCATGGAGGACAGCAAATATCAGATTTTTGAAATCTCTCAACATGCGCGCAGCGAACGAGACCTGCTGGAGAAAGAATTGCAGGGCTTAATGGAAGAGATCACCCGTACAATTGAAAAAGTGGATGATTTGGAGCGCAAATATAAGCTCGCGAGAATCCGGCTGACTGAAGTGAGCAAAGATTTTTTCCGTTTTCGTGAGGAGGATATTAAATCGGCCTATGAGATGGCAACAAGCTTTCAGCTTGATGTGAGCATCCACAGGGAAAAAGAAAACCATTTGAAAGCCAGGCGGGATGAACTGCACAGGCGCATCAAAAATTCCGAGAAAACCATCGAACGGGCCGAAACCCTCGGTTCGCAAATGAATGTCGTGCTGGAATACTTGTCGGGGGATTTGAACCAGGTCACGCGGATCCTCGAATCAGCCAAAAACCGGCAGATGCTCGGCTTGAAGATCATTCTGGCCCAAGAGGAAGAACGGAAGCGGATAGCCCGGGAGATCCACGACGGAGTCGCCCAATCGCTGGCTAATGTTGTACTGAGAGCCGAGATCGCCGAAAGAATGATCGACAAGCGGGAATTCGATGTGGTGAAGGAAGAAATTAATGACTTGAAAGGCCAGGTTCGTTCAGGGCTTGAGGAAATCCGAAAAATCATGTTCAATTTGCGGCCGATGGCGCTGGATGATTTGGGATTGATTCCGACCCTTCGAAAATATACCCAGGATTTTGAAGAAAAGACCAAGATTCGAACCCGTTTCGACATGATCGGGACTGAAAAAAGGCTTCCCTCGGCCATGGAAGTGGCCATCTATCGTCTGGTGCAGGAGGCGTTCTCCAATGCGGCGAAACACTCGAAGGCCACGTTTTTGTCGTTGGAGTTCGCCTTCCAGAAGCATATGGTGAAAGTCTCTGTCAAGGATAATGGAGTTGGGTTTCTTGTTCATGAGAATCGGATGAAAACCGACGGAACCGGCTACGGGCTGATCGGGATGAAAGAGAGAGTCGATCTTCTTGAAGGGAGGCTGGAAGTTCACTCCGAATTGAATGAGGGAACCCTCATCACCTTGTTGATTCCCATAAGCATGGACAATGGAAAGGAGAAGATTAATGTCGATGATTGAAAGACGCAGAGAGAAAGTCAAATTGGTGATTGCGGATGATCATCAATTGTTTCGTGAAGGATTGAAACGAATTCTGAATATGGAGCCCGACCTGGAAGTCATCGGAGAGTGCGGCGATGGCGTGAAGGTGATCGAGCTTTGCAATGAGCTGAATCCTGAAGTGGTCCTGATGGATATCAACATGCCGGTCGAGAACGGTGTAGTCGCAACCGAACGGATGAGAGAGATTTTTCCGGCCATTAAGGTGATTATACTTTCCATTCACGATGATGAAAGCTATGTTTTTGAAACTCTTCGCAAGGGAGCTCAAGGCTATCTGCTGAAGGATATGGAGGCGGAATCGCTGATTAATGCCATCCGTTCCGTCGTTGCGGGGTATGCTTTCATCCATCCCAAAGTCACCGGGAAGCTGATCCATCAGCTGCGAAGAATGACGTATCTCGACGATTCCGGCATCATCGGCAAAGAAAAGCTGGTTCAAGAAGCGGGAGTGAAATATGTGCCCAATTCCGACAGCCCGTTGACCCGAAGGGAAGCGGAAGTGCTGCGCCTGATGGCGGAAGGTAAAAGCAACAAAGGGATCGGCGAATATTTGTTCATCAGTGAAAAAACGGTCAAAAACCACGTCAGCAGCATTCTGCAGAAAATGGAAGTGGACGATCGGACCCAAGCGGTCATCAATTCCATCAAAAACGGGTGGGTTACGCTGTAAGGAACCTTGACCCGTCCATCGGCATATATTGCTTCCAAAGGGAGGTGGCCGGGATGGAGCAAGGCGTGATGGAGCAAAGCGTGTTTTGGATTTTTGGTGTTTTCGCCGTCGGAATGCTGTGGGTGCATGTATCCCATTACCATTTTAAGCGCGGGAATCGGCAGGGAAAGCACTATGTATTGATCACTCGCGACAATCAATTGACGGTTGAATGGGTGATCCGGTCGCTTTTTTTATACTATGGGTTGAAAGGCGAACCGTTCCGGATTACTGTACTTGACGAGCAATCCCAAGATGATACAAGGTCGATCATTGCTAGATTAACCGACCCGCAATATGTCCGTGTTCATGGAATGGCATCCGTTCAGGAATTGCGGCGTTTTGCGAATGAACTGAAGGAAGAGGGGGCGATTATCGTCAACTTGAATCATCCGCAGGATTTAAGCAAAATGCCGTCATGGGTATAGGAAATGGCAAGCGTTTTCAAATGAATGGGGAAAGGCGAAGGATGAGAGCGACAATATACGGAATAGAAAGTAAAGATGGTCGAATGCGGCGGTGGTACGTTTCATTGGACATTCGAGTCGACCTTGAGTATTGGCTGAATGATCCTCGAACGCGCAGGATGCTGTTGTGGGATCCCCCCGTCTCCTTGGGAAAAGCGGTTATTCTAAGGAGGATACTGGAACAGGAACGTTTGGGGGAGCTTTGGAAGAAGAGGAACGGTGCGGAACGCATCACAAGCCGCCTCAGCCAAACCTTGAAGGCACTCAGCGCTCCAAGATTGAAAGGCTCCCGTTATGGCAAACAACCGCTTGCCGATCAACCGTTGGCTGATCACACGTTGATCGATCAACCGGCCCCACGCATAACCGCGAAGCTTATCGATACGCAAGTGTGGAGGCCGTTCGGCGCGAATGCGCTGCTGGAAGAGCTGGGCAGGGAGCAACCGGAATGGAGGCGGGTCTCGCAGAAGTCGCAGGTCGAAATCGCTCCCGAGAAGGCGCTGGAAATCGCCGGACAATTGGAAGGCAGGGCTCTCCTTAGGGAAGAAATCATCAGTTTCATGGAACATTCGGGCTTCAAGCAAGCAGCTGGCCAATGGAAAACCATTGTGCAGGCTGCTTATTTATTTGGCGGGATTCGGATTGGCGCCGGGGTGGAATGGGTCAGGAATCGGGGCTGGCGGCGGCTTTTACAAGCGGGACGCTACCGGTGCGGCCGCTGCGGGAGCGGAGAGGATCGACTGCGCTGGACAGCCTGCACTGCTTGCGGGGAATTGTGCCCGTATTGCGAGAATTGTCTTACGATGGGCAGGAGCCGGCTTTGCGCGCCGTTGATTATGGGGAGCCGTCCTGCGGCGGAAAGTGAAGAAGGCTGCTTAACGGGAAGCGGAGGCATGGATTCAGCGGAATGCGGGACGGCTGAATTGGAACTGGTCCTGGATGGGCAACAGGGGGTCATGCCGGAGCATCCGTCAGGATCGAACCAAGCCCAAAACGGCGAAACTCAGCGCTGGAATTTAAGTCCGGCGCAGAAGGATGCGTCCGATGCGGCCGTGCGCTTTGTGGAAGCCGATTCGGGGCGGCTTGTGAGTCGTCGGATGCAGGAGGGCTTCGGGAAGGATCGGGTCGAACGGCCGGAAGACTCCGGACAGCCGGAAGACCGCGCACAGGCGGAAGGTCCCGAACGCTTTCTGCTGTGGGCGGTAACCGGGGCAGGCAAAACGGAGATGATCTTCCCGGTGATTGCCCGAAGCTTGCAACTGCAGCGCAAAGTGCTTGTTGCCACACCGCGTAAGGATGTGGTGCTCGAGCTGCTGCCGAGACTGCAGACTGCCTTTGCATCCTGCCGGATAACGGCGCTATACGGGGGAAGCGGACAGCGCTGGGATCAGGGGGATATTGTGATCGCCACGACCCACCAGCTTATACGTTTCCGGGATTATTTTGACGTGGTCATCCTGGATGAGATCGATGCGTTTCCGTATCATAACAATCCGACATTGGAATATACGGCGTTGAAATCCTGCAAGTCGTCCGGCAAATTTATTCTGCTGTCCGCGACACCGCCCAGAGCCTTGACGCAGCAAGCGGCGAAGGGAAAGCTTCCGTACGCGGTAGTTCCTGTCCGGCATCACGGTCGGCCGCTTCCCGTACCGGTTTGGAAGCCGATGCGGGCAATCCGCTATCTCCTGAATCGGCAGGTCGCCGCAATCGGCAGCGGGGAGCTGTGGAGACCGCTGGTTGAGGTCGTCGAGCACGGCCTGCGGCGTGAAGCGCAGATTTTCCTGTTTGTGCCGAAAATCCGGTTGATTCAGGGGCTTGCAGCGGTTATGCGTGAACAGTTCCCGGACATTTCGGTGGACGGGACAAGCTCAGAGGATCCGGACAGGCGGCGGAAGGTGACGGAATTTCGCGAAGGGCGCATCAAGGTGCTGGTCACGACAACGATACTGGAACGAGGGGTGACCATTCCGAAAGCGGATGTCATCATCGTTGATGCCGATGATCCTCAATTCGATGCGGCTGCACTGATCCAAATGGCGGGAAGGGCGGGAAGATCGGCTTCGGATCCGAACGGCTTCGTTTATTTTCTTTCGCGGGAAAAAAACCGCTCACAGCTGCTGGCAATCCGGGAAATCAAGAAGATGAACAGGCTGGCGGCCCAAAAAGGTTTTTTAAAACAAGGGCTCGTTTAAATAATCATAATGTTGATTTTAGATCATAAATAAAACCACCTTCCCGGACTGGATATGACCATAATTGAGCATTGTCGCAAACTGGTAGGGAAGTGGGAAATTCCGGGCCGTTGCGAGAGGCAAATTCGAAAAGAGTTATTTATTATGGATATAAGGAATCAGTATGAAATGTCACACCTATTCTTCCATTTGAACTCTAACTCCTAATATTCTGTATGATAAATCATATAGAAATGCCTTTAGTAGGATATATAGAACCCTTGCTGTATGAAATATCATACACAACGTTGCCGTTTGACTTCCCCAGAACGATACTTGCCGCTGTTGTCTAAAGCATCAGCACCTTTTTCGGTTAGGTTCATGGGAAAATCATCTCCGAACGACAATGTTGCCCTGTAGAACAATTGTCGCGAATATCAAATATCAACATTGTAATTTAACATAACCTAAAAGAATGGAGTGAATTATGCTATGAGAATCGGCCGGTTTTTGCAAAAAATTTATCGGTTTTTGGAAAGCCTGCCGGCCGTCCCATCCCGAGCTTGTGTTTGCTGCGGGAAAACGGCGTCCGGCCATACGGAATCCGGTGCCCTGTGTGAGACGTGCAGCTCGCAAATTCCCTGGATTCGAGCCGTGTCGTGTCCCGTCTGCGGCAGGGCTGAGGAATGCCCGGATTGCGTTCGAAGAGAACAATCCCATTTGGTCCTGCACCGCAGCGCTGTTCGGTATAACGCGGCAATGAAAGGGTGGCTGGCCAGATATAAATACCGCGGCGATGAAAGATTGGCTCCGCTGTTTGCGGAGATGGCGGCGCATGCTTTTCGGATGCTGCTTCAGGAGGCGGGTGAACATGAGTTGAGATCCGCTTGTTTTACCTTTATTCCGCTCAGCAGGGAGAGATTTGAGGAGCGCGGCTTCAACCAGTCCGAGCAGCTTGCCCGGAGACTGGGAGGCATATTCGGTCTGCCTGTCGTTCCCATGCTGGAAAGGGGCCGCCACACGCAAAAACAGAGCTTTAAAACGCGCCGCGAGCGTTTGCTGGACTTGAAGGGGGCCTTTAACTTCAACTTGCCCGAAAGCTTCGAAAGGAAGCATTTTCCCAACGGGCCGATTATTTTGGTGGATGATGTGTATACGACAGGGAGCACGCTTAACGAGTGTGCAGCCGTTATCCGCTCCCAATTGGATGTGGAGGTGTACGGTTTGACCTGGGCAAGAGCTTAAAATGAAAAATGTCGAGAAAGGTCGTGTACAACTTTTGAAAGATCAGTTAAAATAATAGAAAGACAGAATTTCCGGAAAATACCACGCCCATATTGATCAAAGGGAGGGACAACCCATGAGCCTGAATATCGCCAACTGTCCCCGCTGCGGACGGATTTTTGCACCGGGGCTGAAGGACGTTTGTTCGGCCTGCGCTAAGGAAGTTGAGCAGCAATACGAGCGGTGCGTGCAATATTTGCGGGACAACAGGGGAGCGACCATTACCGAAGTAAGTGAGAATACGGAAGTTCCGATCAAACAAATCACGAAATTCATTAGGGAGGGACGGATTTCCCTGGTAAACGCTCCGAATATGTCCTATCCGTGTGATGTGTGCGGAATTTTGATTCGTGAAGGGAATATGTGCGAGACCTGCCGCAAGCGTCTCACTCAAGATGTCAATACGCTGAAGGAACAGGAGCAGCGCCGCAGGGAGGAAATACGGAAAAGCATGACTTATAGATCAAGGGACTGACCATTTGTAAAATTTTCTTAGAGTCCATCTATAAAATTTGCCCCGGATAAAGCCGATAAACCTATTAAATGGTTATCGGTTTTTATTATGGAAAGACTCGAAGAGGTGATTGATCGTGAAGATAAACGATCTCCAGCGTATCGGCGGCATGAATCCTTATCGAAAGGACACCGGCACGAAAGCGTCGGACAACGCAGGTAAACGGGGAAAGCAGAAAGACGAGGTCCACATTTCGCAGGAAGCCAAGATGCTGCACGAGGTTCAGGAAGCCGACCTGCGGAGCAGCCGGATTCAGAATTTGAAGCAATCCGTGGCGGCTGGCACTTATCATGTGGAGGCTCAGAAAATAGCCGAGAAATTGCTCCCGTATTTGAACAGCTAAATTCAGATTGATGAGAAAGAGTGATGGGGTATGGCGATCCAAGAAGTCATTCGGCAGTTGGAGCAGTTGAATGAGCTTCATACCGAGCTGCTGGAATTGGGAAGACACAAGAAACGGGTATTGATTGACAACCAGGTAGACGAATTGGCCAAAATCATGTCCAAGGAGTCCAGGCTTCTCAAGCAGGTGTCGGAGACCGAGCGGCAATGGATCAAGTCCATGGCGGACTTTTTGCTGGAGAAAGGCTATAAGTCCAATCTGTCCCTCACGACAACGGAAATTGCCCGTCTGATCTTCAATGCGGAGGATAAGAAGGCGCTGCTTCAGTCGCAGCAGCAGCTCTTGGAGACGATCGAACGGTTGAAAGAGGTCAATGCCTTAAACCAGCAGTTGATTGAAAATTCTTTGGCTTTTATTGATTATTCCATCGATTTGCTCACGGATAATACAGCAGGTGATATGCTCTATCAGAATCCGGTGAAGCCGCGTGCAGGCAATATGAAGCGAAACGTTTTTTTTGAAACGAGAGCATGAACAAGGGGGGGCGGAAATGAGCTCGACATTTCATGGAATAGAAACGGCTAAACGAAGCTTGTTCACTCAACAAGCGGCTTTAAATACGACCGGACATAATATTGCGAATGCGAATACCGCCGGTTTTTCGCGCCAAGTGGTCAATATGACCGCTTCCAAGCCGATGGAGGCTTACGGGATGAATCGCTCCGTTACCCCGGGGCAGTTGGGCACAGGGGTCGAATTTACATCCATTACGCGGGTCAGGGAATCGTTTTTGGATGATCAGTTTCGTAATGAGAATAAATCATTGGGTAATTGGTCGATCCAAGCGGATACACTGGACAAGTTGCAAACGATCATGAACGAGCCTTCCGATTCGGGCTTGAGAACGGTTCTTGATAATTTTTGGAAATCATGGTCGGATTTAAGCAAAGACCCCGAGAACGTAACGGGAAGAAAAATCGTTCGTGAAAACGCAATAGCCTTGACTGATGCTTTTAATCAAACCAGCAAGCAATTAAGCGATCTTAAAAACGATCTGACCAACAATATCCAGGTAAAAGTCAATGAAATCAACTCCACGATAACGACAATTGCAGGTTTGAACGCAGAGATTCAAAGGATCGAAGGACTGGGCGACGATGCGAACGATCTCAGGGATCAACGTGATTTGTTGACCGATAATCTTTCAAAGATCGCGAATATACAGGTCACGAATACTCCTCAAGGTTACAACATCTCCATCGGCGGCATTAATTTGGTCACCGGGGGCACTTTTACAGCCACCTCGGAGGCCGCACTGGAATCCGGTTTTGCCTCAGGCGATTTGAACAGCGGCGAAGTATACGGCATGATCGTCTCGAGGGACAAGTATGTAGCCGATTACCAGAATCAGCTTGATACGCTGGCCAACACGATCGCCAACGGCGAAGTAACGATCACGATTCCAGCCGGTTCGGTTATTCCGGAAGGCGCAACTTTGAATGTAGTGACGGGTACCGGCAGCAATCAAACCGTAACATCCACAACATTCAGCGGCACGAGCCGCACCTTGTCTGCAGATTTGACCGTACAGGTGAATGGATTGAACGGCCTGCATCAATTAGGGTATCTCTTCGGGTCACCGCCCGCAACTGGCGGAGACTTTTTCACCGCCAAACCGGGTTCTTCGGGAATTACCGCGACCAGCATTCAATTGAATCCGGATATTGCCGCCGATGCGAGCAAGATTGCAACTTCGTTGAGAACGGATGGCACGGGCGTAAACGAAACTACGGTAAAAGGGAACAATACGCTGGCCATGCTGATGGCTCAGTTGAAAGATACTTCCTTCACCTTTACCGCGCAGGGCAGTTCCGCATCATCGGGAAGCGGAGTGACCAGCGGCACGATTGACGAATACTTCCGTGCCATTATTGGGCAATTGGGTGTTCAGGGGCAAGAGGCATCTCGTCAACTCAACAACCAGAAAGCGTTGGTCGATCAAGTGGATGGGCGGCGCCAATCGGTCAGCGGCGTTTCGCTCGATGAGGAAATGTCCAACATGATCAAATTCCAGCACGCTTACGGCGCTGCAGCGCGCTTTATGACGTCTTACGATCAAATTCTAGACAAGCTGATCAACGGAACCGGCATGGTCGGCCGTTAATGACGTATAGCTGCCAACGCTCGGAAGCGAATTTTCAAGATAGGAGGTCATTCCAGTGACATTGCGCGTTACCCAGAGCATGATGCATAGCCAGCTGCTGAGAAATGTCAATAACAATTTGAGCCGCATGGAACGCAACCAGAATGTTTTGTCTACCGGCAGGAAGATTTTAAAGCCATCGGACGACCCCGTTGGAATCACATACGCTTTGCATTATCGAAGCGAACTTTCCATCAACGAGCAGTACCAAAAGAATATTGATACGGCAAAGGCTTATGTGGATCATACAGATACCATACTTGGCCAAGTTAACGATCTGATCCAGAGGGCGAATGAACTGACGACTCAGGGAGTGAACGGCACAAATCCGCAATCCGCACTGGATGCCATCGCTCAGGAATTAGGACAAATTTATGAGCAAGCGGTAACCTTGGGAAATGATCGACTGAACGGCAAGTATATTTTTAACGGTCAAAAGACGGATATACAACCCTATACGACAGCCGGAGCCCCGACCGAATCATCGGATGATCAAAAAATTGTCTATCAATTTTCCGCAGGAGTAACGGTGCCTATTAATGTTACGGGGAATGAAGTGTTTGGCATCGGGTCGGGCCCCAATCAGGAACCGGACAATCTTTTTTCCGTACTGAAGGATTTGCAAAATGATTTTTTAAACGGAGACCAAACTGCGGCAAGAACCGATATGGATCGCTTAACCAGCCGGTTCAACAAGTTTCTCGACGTTAGAGCGGAGGTGGGAGCGCGGGCCAACCGCATTGATTTATTGGATAGCCGGTTGCAAGATTTGAATCAAAACTTGACGGCCCTGGATTCGAAAGTAGAGGACGCGGATATTGCGGAAACGATCACGAATCTGCAGGCGGATCAGAATGTCTATCAAGCTTCCTTGTCAGTCGGTGCGAAGATTATTCAACCCAGCTTGCTCGACTATCTGAGATAGATCTGACAGGGAGGGAACCGATTGAACGATCTTAGGCTTTCCATCCGGCAAACTTATGCGCAAATCGGTATCCGCACCCATCGGGCCAGTCAGGATATCCATTCCAATAAAGGGGATTTATCCATTCAGCAACCTCAGGCGAAGATGGATATCCAACAGCCTGGCGGTGAACTGACGATAGATTCGTCTGCAGCTTGGACGGCTTTAGGCATAGGACCTAATCTGGAATGGACGAATTTTATCTATAGTCAAAGTAAAAGCATTGCCCTGCAGGCCATTGCCCGAATCGTTGAGGAAGGGAACCGTATGGCGCAAATTACAAACCCGCGAAATGCGTTTGCGGACTTGGCCAAGGATGTTTACTTTAGGGAGAACCCGGTTGAATATGTCGGGGAAGCTTCTTATTTCAATGTAAAAGTGCACTATCAACCCAGGGCCCCCATCATCAATATCGAACCGCAAAAACCGCAGATTCAGTACACGCCTAATAAACCGGAAGTTCAATACAATCCCGGATCGATTGAAATGTATCTGCAGCAAAAAAATTCGATCAACATTCAAGTCAGTCAATACGACTTGTACAAATAATCTTGCACAAATAATATCGAATGCTATAGCGCAGGCTATAGCATTATCCGTTTAGGGGAGGATTAGAATGCTTCAGTTTCTGCACGAAAAAACCATCCGTTTTAACGGAAGCATCCTTGGATTCGAACAATTGGACGGGTTCTCCGTTTCCGTCGTCGAGGAGAACAGCCCATACGCTTATTTGCAAAGTTTGGAGGAAGAAAATATCGGTTTTCTGGTTGTGACGCCATTTGTTTTTTATCCCGACTACGAATTTGAGCTTGAGGAAAAAGACAAGTCGCTGCTGGAGCTGAAATCGCAGGAAGAAGGGGCTGTCCTAGCTATCGTTACGATGAGTGAAGATTTTATCCAGTCAACGGTAAATTTGTTGGCCCCGCTTATGATCAACATCACGAACGGGCTGGCGCGTCAAGTGGTGCTGCCGCCTAAGTTCAATTACGGGACGAAAGAACTGTTATTTAAACAAGCTATGGCGGAGAAAGGGGAGTAGCCGGTGCTGATTTTGTCAAGGAAACAGGGGCAATCCATCGTGATTAACAACAATATTGAGATTGTTATTTCCGCCATAGACGGAGAGCAGGTAAAAGTCGGCATCAATGCGCCCAAGGAAGTCAATGTCCTGCGCAAGGAAGTGTTTGACGCGATTCAACAAAGCAACAGGGAATCGATTGGGACTAAAATTGATTTAAGTGTTTTGAAAAAATTGCCGAATCCTAAAAAATCATAACGATTTTTTTGATGATGCTCTAAATTTTATGCGACTTTTGTCCGATATAAGAATTACGAGGCCAAAAGCCGACTCCACATGGAAGTGGAAATCCAAAATTCAGGGAGGAAATAATCAATGATTATCAACCACAATCTTAACGCGATGAATGCGCATCGCAATCTGGTGTTCAACAACATCCAGCAAGGCAAGTCCAGCGAGAAACTGTCTTCCGGCTACCGCATCAATCGTGCGGCTGACGACGCGGCAGGTCTTTCGATCTCCGAGAAAATGCGCGCGCAAATCAGATCCTTGAGCCAAGCGCAGCGCAATACGCAAGACGGCGTATCTCTTGTGCAAACGGCTGAAGGCGCAATGAACGAAGTATCCGACATGCTGACACGCATGAAGGAACTGGCAACCCAGGCTTCCAACGGTACTTACAACACGACTGATTTGACAGCAATTGACAACGAGTACACAAAACTTAAAAATTCGATCACAACCGATATCGCAACAAACACGAAATTTAACGGCATCACCTTATTGAATGGCAGTGCTGGAACCATTACAATTCAAACCGGCGACAACAGTGCGGACGTAGTTGCAATCAATTTGACACTAGCAGATATTTCAACGCTTAGCTTCACCAATGCTTTGACAACTCAAAGTTCTGCCCAGTCAGCATTGGCTGAAGTTGATACCGCAATTGAAACTGTGAATGCAGGCCGTTCCGAGCTGGGTGCTGTGCAAAACCAATTGGAACACAGATATAACAACACTGCCGCTACAACCGAGAACCTGCAAGCGGCTGAATCGCGCATCCGCGATACTGATATGGCTGCTGAAATGATGACGTACACGAAGTTCAACATCCTGCAACAAGCGGCAACGGCAATGTTGGCCCAAGCGAATCAAAGTCCGCAAGGCGTTCTGCAATTGCTTCGTTAATCTGAATTCTGAATTGAAAAAGAGCCCATTGGCCTTCAATGGGTTCTTTTTTTTACAATGGAGGGCGCCATGCTGGTTAGTGTGTGCATGATTGTACGCAATGAAGAAGTCAATCTTGGACGTGCGTTGGAAAGTATCCCTGCTGCGTACGAGAAAATTATCGTTGATACCGGCTCTACAGACGATACTGTGGAAATCGCATTGCAATACGGGGCTAAGGTCGAACATTTTCGTTGGATTCAAGACTTTGCCGCCGCTAGAAACTACTCCATTTCATTAGCAAACGGAACCTATATTCTGATTTTAGATGCCGATGAAATATTGGCGTCAGATACGGAACAACAAGTTGAACATTTTATCGCATTGCACCCCGATCAAGCCGGAACGGTGAACATCGAGAATGAAGTCGGCATTGAAATTCATAAGCATCGCATGGTTCGCTTTTTTCCCAACCATCAAGCTTACGCTTTTCATGGAATTGTTCATGAATCCCTGTATTATCGGGGGACTCCGGCGGATTTTAAAAGCACGAATATAACGGTTCATCACTTTGGATATCAAGAAGAATTGTATGTAAAAGGGGAAAAGGCCAAGCGATACTTTGAACTCTACCGTCAACATTTGAATCGGCATCCTGATGACGGTTACATGCTCTATCAATTGGGCAAGCTTCATTATTCTTTAGGTGAACTTCAAAATGCTGTCGAAGCATTCGGCCGCTGCTTGGAAGTGAATGAACAGAACAACCTGTACTATCCGGCAATGCTTGTGAACTTCGGATATGTTCTGAAGGAAATGGGAGAATACCAATTGGCAGAGGAACTGTTAGCCTCGATGATGGACCGATATCCTACCTATCCGGACCTGCCTTTTTTAATGGGTTTGTTGGCTATGGATACCGGCAAGATACAGAGTATAGCACATTACTTTCAACGCGCGCTGCAAATCGGTGAAACGCCGAAATATTCGTCAGTTGCAGGCGTGGGAAGTTTTAAGGCCGCATACAACTTGGGCGTGTATTATGAAGTGACCGGAAACCGGTCGAAAGCAATCGAATATTATCAAAAATCGGCCTCTTATAAATATCCGCCTGCACTAGAAAGATTAACAAAAGTTAAAGATTTGATCTAAAAAAAATGCCTTTTTCTCACGATATATATTGTATAGGGCAATTTTTTGGAGGTGGGTCCGGTATAATGAGTATCAGTGCCGTAAGTGTCAATCAGGGGGGTTTTAAGTATTCAATTGGAGTTGGATCGGAAATATCTGTCGATGCGATTGCAAAAACCGCTGAGACCGTTCCTGTCCGGTCATCAAGGGATATTTTGCATAAACAGAAATTTGAATTGTCCATCCCGGAAGAAGCGATAGTCAAAGCGATTGAGCGTGCCAACAAAGCGATCGACGGCCAACCTAGGCATGCTGAATTCAGCATTCACAAACCTCATGGGGAAATAGTCGTCAAGATAGTAAATTCCGAAACCAAAGAAGTTATCCATGAATACCCGCCAGAAAAATTATTGGATTTGCTTGATAAATTGCAAGAGATAAGCGGCAAGATTGTTGACGAAAAGAGGTGACGGGATGAATAATCAGGTGCAGAATCTGTACGCAAAGACGCAAGTGAATACAGCTCATCCAGGTGAACTCACCCTAATGCTTTATAATGGGTGTATTAAATTTATGAAGCAAGCAATAAAGGATACCGAAAACAAAGATTTCGAATCTAAAAATTATCATATTCAACGTTCGGTGGATATCATTGACGAGCTTCAGATTACACTCAATATGGATTACGAAATTTCACAAAATCTATTCAGACTTTATACATTTGTTAAAGAGCAATTAATGGAAGCGAATATCAAATTGAACAAGGGCAGCCTTGAATCAGCCATTCATTTCATGAGCGAACTAAGAGATGCATGGGCTCAAGCGCTTAAAGAAGTCAAATCAAATGCCAAGGTATCGGTATGAATGACAACAACGCTTTGCTCAGTCAATATGAATTGTTGATTGAGGTTACGCACCAGATATTAAATCTCGATTTTGAACAGGAATCTTTTATAGAGTGTATAGACAGCCTCCAGATGAAGCAAAAACAATTGCGCGAGCAGATTGACGAGATGTGGAAGCATGCTCCATCAACCGTACGTGAATCGGTAAGACCGAGTATTTTGGAATGTATTGAGTTGGAACAAAAAGCAATAGAAAAATTGAAACAATACCAATCCTTTATCGACAAAGCGATTCAGGAAATGAAAGGCCTGGAAACGGCTAGAAATAATTATTTGAAAGTTTATTCGCAAACCGGAGGATACTTCCTCGATCAGCATCAATAAATAACCCCTGTACCTTAAGGTCAGGGGTTATTTATTGATGCTTCAACTTAACCGCTCATTTGGGATTGCAACCAAGAAATTTGATTATTGGCATTGGAGATCGCCGTATCCATCTTGGAGAACATTTGATAATAATAATCTTCTTTGGCGGTTAATTTGTCTTGCAGAAGGGATATTTGTGAATTGAGATTGCGCACTTGCAAACCCAGTGTGTACGATGCACTGTCATAAGCAAGGTTAGAACTTCCGGCCACTTTCATGATGCTGCTGATTGAATCGTTGGATGATTCATACATTTGCTGGAGAATACCTTTTTCATTTTGGTTTCCACTGGAAGGTTGATTGGTGAAGAGTTGAATGACACCTTCCGGATTTTGCGAAATAGCAGTCTTTAAAGCGTCATTGTCAATGACAAGCTTTCCGGCATCTGTTGAATTGCCGAGAACGTAGGACTGTGTAGTAATTCCGATTTTGTAAAGCGAATTGCTGTCAGTCGGCAGAGTGCCAACGGTGGAATAAGCAATTTGTCGAAGATTATCTCGCATCTGTCTTAAATAAGTATCATTGGCGAGCAGGCCGCTCTTGGCTTTGGCTTCCCAATTTGTAATGTCCGTTTCGGACATTGCTTTTTTTTGATCATCCGTCAGCGGCTGATAATCGCGATAAGTCGGTTCGCTGATTTTCGAATTTAATACACCGAGCAAATCGTTGTATTTGTTTACAAAATCCACGATTTGATTATAAATTGAATCCGTATCTTGAGTTACGTTAATATTGACGCCGGCAGCATCCGTTGTATTATGTAAAGTATAAGTTACTCCATTCGAAGTAAATTGATTTGTCGCGTAAGAAGCCGCGGTTCCGTCAATCGTTACGTTCGCATTATGCCCTTGGGTAACGGCGCTATTGTCCAGATTGAAGGTTGTCAGGAAATTTCCGTCCCCTGCTCCCAAATTAATTTGTGCCGTATCGCCGGTGCTTTTGCTTGTAAAGGTAATTTTGTCGGTGATCGAGTCATAACTCATATTTACGCCAGCGGCAGAACTGTTCACTTTGGAAATGATCGAATTTAATGAATCGACAGCTGGATCGTAACTAATCCGCTGACCGTTGATTGTAAAATAAGTTCCTGTAACAGCTGCGGACAGTTTGCTTGATTGGCTGGATAATGTCGCGGCGGAATTTAACTTGAAAGATTGACCGTCCGTGAAGCCCATATCGGCAATGAATGAATTTCCTGCAACTGCCGTAATCGTCAATTGAGGCAAGTAATTCGGGTCGCCCTGAGGCTGAAAGCTCAGCAAGCCGGAGCTTGTATCGACTTTAATTTGATTGGCCCCGAAGGCTTGGTCCACGGCGGATTGTACGGCCGCCCCGAAAGAGACATTATCCGCATAGTTTCCATCAGCAACGGTGATGGTTTTCGTAACGCCGTTCAGCGTTAAATTGAACTTGTTATTATTGCTGGTAGCCAGTATATTCGCTCCGGAAGCAACGGATGCGGTTCCTTCCAGTGAAGCGGTGGCAGTAACAACATTGGTGCTTGAAGTATAGGCGCCGGTCGCAAGATTGGATACAACAATGTTATGGGTGCCGGTAGAGGCGGTTCCAACTGAAGTAACCTCTACTTTGGAAGTGTCCGAAGAAGTCGAGGTCGTCTTTGCCCAGTTGCTCTGAAATCTCAGGGAGAAAAGGGAATCACGAAAAGCGGAAAGCTTGAGGTTGATATCCCGGTAAGCTTGTTCCTTCCAGGTCAGTTTCTGCTGTTTTTGAGTCAATTTGTTTAATGGCGCCCGTTCCGCCTGCATGAGTTTGCTAACCATACTGTCGATATCCAGACCTGAGCCGATTCCGGAAATTCTCATTACCATGGCAGGATCCCTCCTGAAAACTTGATTCTATATAAATATATATCGAAAAAATCGTTTGAATTGTTTAGCTTCATAGAAAATAAATTGATTTCATTATGGGATTAAAGAGACGATAATATAGATAGATTTCGGCAGGACGGATATATTTCGAATAATTTTTCCTTCACGGCAAATTTATTGTCTTTGTCCCTGCAAGTTTGCAGGTATAAAGTAAATAGCGGGATCGAAGCGGAATGCTGGTCAATCGCCTGCTGCAATAGCAATAACCCGTCTTGATATTCCCCTTGATTGATGAAATGCCGTCCTATGAATTCGAGTCCATTCGCTTGAAGGGCACCTTTTTCGAACAGCATGGAATAATAGTCGAAAGCAATATCTTTATAACCGTGCGCGCTGAAGTAATCTGCCAATCGGTTCATCACGTCCCAGTTTTTGATTTTTGCAACAAATCGGTCGTAAGCTTCGAAATACCCGGATCTGAATAAATCGATAGCAATTGCGGTTGCATGGCCAATCTCGTCTTCCGTCTCGACTTGTATCTCGTCTTTCACAAAAAAATCTTGAGCCAGATGAAGCTTATTCAATAGGTCAGGGTCTACTTCGTGAATATGGGCGAGATAAGCGGGTTCATTCCAGGCGATGGCGGTATTCAGAAGCTGGCTCGATGTGTGCTCCGCATGTTGCTCCCCTGTTGAGAAACGGGGAATCGTTTCATCGAAGGATTTGCGATCATGCTTCAGAAAATAATATTTCAATTTTATGTTATGGGATAAAGGAATTCCGCTTTCTAAACAAGCCTCATAATAGGTGTCCGCCAACGTCGGATTGCCCAATAAAATCGAGGTTTGCAATAGAAAAAGACGGTTTCCGGGATTGGACAGCGGATACAGTTTTTGAAGGAAGGAGACTATTTTTTCTGCGGGTTCATGAATCTGCAATAGTTCACAAAGCTCAAAAAGGAATTGAATCTGATTCGGATTGATTTGCAACAGTTTCGTTAAATAAAAAACCATTTTTTCAAGATCGTCGTCCGTTCGGGCTATCTGATACAAAATTTGGTATGGAATCCGGTAGCCATAATCTGGCTTGACTAAAGCGAAGGAGCGTTTGCTGCGTTCGGCTTCTTCAGCCAATCGCACGCAGGTTTCAAGAAGCTCTTGGGCTTTATCATAGAAACCGAAATGATGAAAGAATAAACCGGAAAGACAGTAATAATCCACATATTGGGGATATAGGGATAACTGTTTTTGGATTAGTGCAAAAGCGTCTGTTAAGCGACCAAGCTGCAAGTAAGTTGAAATTAAATCGTCGATGCAAAAAGGAAGCCAAATGTTGTCCGGTTTTGCCCGATCGTATGCTTTTTGGAGATAATACAAGGCCTTTTTGTAATTCTTCGCATTGATATATTCTCTGGCCAGCGTAAAATTTTCATAGGCATTAAGCTTCTTCTGACCGACTAATTTTTCGGAAAAAATATTCATATTGCGCTCTGCTTTGTTTTGTCGGATGGAGACGTCACTCAAATAACCTGTATGATAAATGCGCAAAGGAAAAGAATCATACTTCAATTCACCGTGAAGATACCGCAGTTGTTCGTGAATCGGGCTGGAATAGTTAATGTCCGGATGATTCGGAAACAGACGGGCCCCGGTGGATTCGATTATTCCGCTAACTAGACGTTCGGATTCTCCTGTATAGTTAATAATAGGCAGCAGATAAACGACCGGAACGGTGGGGTTCGCTTTGATCAGGTAGTCTCGGAGCGCTTGAAAATCCTCTTCGGAAACATATTCATCCGCGTCAAGCACCAAAATCCATTTTCCCGTTGCCTGTTGTATGGAGTAATTGCGTGCCGCCGAAAAGTCGTTCACCCATTCGAAATCGTAAACATGTTCGGTAAATGACTTGGCAATTTCCTTGGTTGAGTCGGTTGAGCCTGTATCGACAATGATGATTTCATCGACCAGGGTTTTAACGCTCTTCAGGCATCTTCCCAATACTTTTTCTTCATTTTTCACAATCATGCATAACGATAATAATTTTTTCATAGTTCCTCCGCAGTAAATTAAGCTCTATTAGTAATATCGACATATTTCGTGATAAACATCAGTGGTTTTTGTTAAGGATTTTATATAATTTTACCGATAAAATATTATGATATGAAAGGTTTAAGAGTTAAGGTTAATACTTTTTATAACAATTAAGGAGAAGTTTCATGCAACCAAAAAGGGTATTAGTAGGAAGTCCTGTTAATCAGAGTCCGGAAATTCTTAAGCATTTCCTTTTGTCATTAAGTGAATTAAATCAAAAACATCCCAAACTTGACTTCCTATTCATTGATGACAATGAAGATAAAGAGTCAAAAAGACTTCTTGTTGATTTTAAAATGAAGGAAAACTGTGTCACGATTATTGAAAGCGCTCGACTTGGTCAAGAGATCTCCATGAAATATATCAGAAATGATCAGACTCATATTTGGACGGAACCGTTGACATGGAAGGTGGCTGCCTTTAAGGATTATATCATTCAACAAGCCCTCGATTCGAATTACGATTATTTATTTCTGGTGGATTCCGATTTGGTTTTACACCCTGACACGATTGATTCCTTAATTCAGTCCAACAAACCCATTATTTCCGAAATCTATTGGACCAAATGGGACTCCTTTTCTGAAGAATTACCCCAGGTGTGGCTACGGGACCAGTATGATCTATTCCAGAAGGGCCGCGAGGAAAAATTGAATGAACGGGAAATTCAGGAGCGTACTGGCAGATTTATTAAAATGCTCAGGGAACCGGGTGTTTATAAGGTTGGCGGTCTGGGGGCTTGTACTTTGATAAGTTGGGGGGCTATGACAGCGGGAGTCAGTTTTAAAGAAATATATAATGTATCTTTTTTGGGCGAAGATCGGCATTTCTGTATAAGAGCTGCTGCTTTGGGATTTGAACTGTTCGTGGATACGCATTATCCGGCATATCATATTTACAGAGAGTCGGAATTGGATGGTTTAGAGCAGTATAAAAAAGAGAATGAACAACGCGTTGTTATTAATCAGAAGTTAAAATTGATACAAACGGTAAAGTCGGGAATCGAAGGATTAGGCACTTTTCATTACAAGAATGGATACTCTCGGGACTGGAGGCCATTTTATGATGAAAGTATGATACAGCAATTAAGTTTGGAATTTGTGGAAAATCGTTCGATGTATATTGCCGAAAACGTTTCTGTCGATGCTCAAGTTGCGGATTGCGATGTAATAAAGCTTGATATGAACGCAGGCACTGCAACTGTAGAGTATCTGCTGACCAATAAAGGATTTAAAAATCATGAAAGTTTTTATGAACAATATCGATGCGAATCCGATCTTATTGCCTCGCCGAATGGTGATTGGCTGATTGAATCCATCCATGTGAAAGATTCTGTCAGGACGGTTGAAATTCCGATGGTCCGCATTGCTAAAGACAATAACAACAAACTGACTTTATCCATGGTGATCAAAAATGAAGCGGGTCGTTATTTGGAAAAGGTCCTAAAGGAACATAAACAGTATATTGATGAAGCCGTTATTATTGATGATGGAAGTACGGATAATAGCGTGGAAGTGTGCTTTGCCATTCTGAAGGATATCCCGGTTCACCTTGTCCAAAACAAGTCATCCAAATTTGGGAATGAAATTGAATTGAGAAGACAACAGTGGGAGGAAACGCTCAGAATGAACCCAGACTGGATTCTAAATCTGGATGCGGATGAACATTTTGAACCCAGGTTTTTTGAATCCGTACATGATCTGATTAACCAGCAAAAATTCGATACGATCTGCTTCAGATTATACGACTTTTGGGATGATGAGCATTACCGGGAGGATGAGTTTTGGAGAGCTCATATGTCTTATCGTCCTTTTCTGATAAGATATCAGCCCCATTTTAAATACCAATGGAATGAAAGCGCGCAACATTGTGGACGGTTCCCCCAAAATGTGTTGGAGTTACCGTCGGCCAAATCGCAGCTTCGTTTAAAGCACTTGGGCTGGTCTAGAAAAGAGGATAGGATCCATAAATATAACCGTTATATGGCGCTTGATCCCAATGGTCAATATGGATGGAAAGAGCAGTATCAATCAATTTTGGATGAACAAGTGAATTTGGTGAAATGGATCGAATAATTCAAGCTATCCTGTGGACAGTGTGGATAACTCTGTGAATAACCAATGAAAATAAGCTTTCATATTGTTAAGAAAATGTGAATAGCGAAATTTTCTGATTTGTCGGGTGTGAAGGCTTCAAACAAACCGGGAATTCGATGGATGGATTGCGGCCAACCTGTTTATAATTTACAGCGTTCAATTGACTTTGCCCTTGGCGAGTGATATATTCAGGTTGTAAGCGATATAGCTTACATCGATTTGAGAACGAAGGGAATGTGTTCGCATGCAAGGAAGAGTTAAATGGTTTAACGCAGAAAAAGGTTACGGTTTTATCGAAACTGAGCAAGGTGGAGATGTATTCGTACACTACTCCGCCATCCAAACCGAAGGCTTCAAGACCCTCGAAGAAGGTCAAGCCGTGGAATTCGATATTGTGGAAGGCGCACGCGGTCCGCAAGCAGCGAATGTTGTCAAACTGTAATGACAGCTTCCGTGCCGCTATTGAATAGAGTTTTTCCTTGAATAACGAATTCGGTAGCAGCAAGCGACGCCCGGGAATGCATCCCGGGCTTCTTTTTGTTTGTGTCCGTCACCGATTCGTCATGAAATGAAACGGACATGGTTTTGATGGGAAATCGGGAATATGATATATTAAAGATGTATTAAAATTAGCTTAAAAGAGGATGAAGAACGTGTAAGGAAGTTCAGTAAAGGAGGGGTTTCCATGAAGTACAACATTCGCGGAGAACGGATGGAGGTAACCGAAGCTTTACGTGAGTATGTGGAAAAAAAGCTAAACAGGTTGGAAAAGTATTTCGACACTCCCCTTGAACCTGAAGTGCATGTAACAATGAGCGTCATTAAGGATTTGCAGACCGTGGAAGTGACGATCCCTTTAACCGGGGTGGTTCTTCGCGCGGAGGAGCGCAATGAGGATATGTATGCCTCCATCGACCTTGTTGCGGATAAGCTGGAACGGCAAATTCGCAAGCATAAAACAAGAATCAACCGCAAATTCCGGCAGGAGGGCGGATTGAGATCTTTAATTAAAGAAAATTTCGAAAACGGCGTAAGCCGCTATCTGGAAGAGGATGAAGACGAATTTGAAGTGGTGCGCAACAAGCGGTTTCCGCTGAAGCCGATGGACATTGAGGAAGCGATTCTGCAGATGAACATGGTCGGCCATAACTTCTTCGTTTTTTCCAATATGGAAACGGCAGAAATCAACGTGGTTTACAAGCGCAACGATGGGAAATACGGCTTGATCGAGCCCGCCAAATAAAAAGCAGCAACAATCGCAGCACTCAAGCGCCGGGTCCGATTTCGGGTCCGGCGCTTTTCAGAACGAAGGCTTGAACCAAAGAATCCGGACTGATGTCCCCCTCCATTTTGCAAGATTCCGCACTAATAAGGTAAAATATTGCAAAGTATTTCATTTATTGCAGAACAATCCAGAATAATGCAGCTCATTACATGAATAGTGCGGCATGCTGCACCCCCTTAGCCGATAGGCTGTTTTTCCGCCGAGCTGCCGCATGCGGGCTGCCGTTCGTCAGGCCACTGCACCGCCTAGCCGCCGTTCTTGCCACGTTTCTTTGAAACTGGTACAATTTATGAGTACGTTTTTACCATGTTTGACAAGGCAAATGAGGACTTTTCACTGAAAGCGGGCTTTGAATTAACTTTCTGAAAACGAAAAAACCGTTAAAGCGTCGGTATTTTTCGTTTTCAGAAACAGCAGAAGTGGCCCGCTTTCAGTTTAACTCGCGAAAGGAGTTAACCATGCTGGGACTCGTAAAGAAAATATTCGGGGATTCAAATGAACGCGAACTGAAGCGGATGTTGAAAACCGTTGAAAAAATTAATGAGCTGGAGCCGAAGACCGAAAGTTTGACGGACGAGCAGCTTCGGGACAAAACCGATGAATTCAGAACGCGGCTGCAGCAAGGCGAAACATTGGACGACCTGCTGCCGGAGGCGTTTGCCGTCGTCAGGGAGGCTTCCAAACGGACGCTGGGCATGCGTCATTTTGATGTGCAGTTGATTGGGGGCATGGTCCTCCATGAAGGAAGAATTGCCGAAATGAAAACAGGGGAAGGAAAAACCCTGGTGGCGACGCTTCCCTTGTATTTGAACGCCTTGTTGGGCAAGGGAGCCCATCTCGTGACGGTGAACGACTACCTGGCTACGGTGGGTAAGGAAACGATGGGACGGGTCTACAATTTTCTCGGGCTTACCGTAGGAATAAACCTGAACGGCCTATCGCACGAGGAGAAGCAGGAAGCTTACAACTGCGACATCACATATGGGACGAACAATGAATTCGGCTTCGATTATTTGCGCGACAACATGGTGCTGTACAAAGAACAGATGGTGCAGCGTCCGCTGTATTATGCGATTATCGACGAAGTCGACTCGATCCTGATCGATGAAGCCCGGACGCCGTTGATCATTTCCGGCCAAGCCGCAAAATCGACGGAATTGTACGGCAGGGCGGACCATTTTGTCAGCAAGCTGGTTCACGAAGAAGATTACACCATTGATATAAAGATGAAATCGGTCACCTTGACCGAGAAAGGCGTGGAGAAAGCCGAGAGGGCGTTCGGGATCGATAACCTGTTCGACCATCAGCATGTGACCGTCAACCATCACATTACCCAGGCGCTGAAAGCGCACGCCATCATGAAGCGGGATGTCGACTACGTCGTACAGGACGGCGAAGTGGTCATCGTCGACGAATTCACCGGCCGTTTGATGACGGGACGCCGCTACAGCGACGGATTGCATCAGGCGATTGAGGCGAAGGAAAAGCTGAAGGTGCAGCATGAAAGCATGACGCTGGCGACGATCACCTTCCAGAATTACTTCCGGATGTACCGCAAATTGTCGGGAATGACCGGTACGGCGAAAACAGAGGAAGAGGAATTCAAGAAAATCTACGGCCTGGACGTAATAGTGGTGCCCACGAACAAGCCGATGATCCGCAAAGACCAACCGGATGTGGTTTATAAAACGGAAGCCAGCAAGTTCCGTATGGTGGTGGAGGAAATTGCCGAGCGCCACAAACGGAATCAGCCGGTATTGGTCGGCACGGTATCCATCGAAAATTCGGAATTACTGTCCGGATTGCTGAAGAAAAAAGGCATTCCCCACCAAGTGCTAAATGCCAAGTACCATGCGGAGGAGGCCGAGATTGTCGCCCGCGCCGGGCAGCCCGGAGCGATAACGATCTCCACGAATATGGCCGGACGGGGAACCGACATTCTGCTGGGACCCGGTGTTCCGGAGCTCGGCGGCTTGCATATTATCGGTACGGAGAGGCATGAAAGCCGAAGAATCGACAATCAGCTTCGGGGACGCGCAGGACGGCAGGGAGATCCGGGCTCTTCGCAATTTTACCTGTCTTTGCAGGATGAGCTGATGCGCAGATTCGGCGCTGAGAATATCATGAACATGATGGATCGGTTCGGCTTCGAGGAGGACCAGCCGATAGAGAGCAAGCTGGTAACCCGTGCGATCGAATCGGCTCAGAAGCGGGTTGAAGGAAACAACTTCGATTTGCGGAAAGTGGTCCTTCAGTATGACGATGTCATGAACCAGCAGCGGATGATCATCTACAAGCAGCGCAGGGAAGTGCTGGAATCGGAGAATATCAGCGACGTTGTTCTGGGAATGATCGATTCGTCCATTGAACGTTTGGTTCAAGCCCATTGTCCGGACGAGCAGGTGCCGGAGGAATGGGATCTTCAGTCGATCATCGATCATGCCAACGGTACGTTTCTGCATGAAGGTCAGCTGGCCGAGAAGGAGCTTCGCGGCAAGGAAAAGGAAGAAATCGTTGAAACGATCAAGGAATTGGTCAGAAAATTATACCTGCAGCGTGAAGAACAGATCGGGCCGGAGATCATGCGCGAATTCGAGAAGGTCGTCGTGCTTCGCGCCGTAGACAGCAAATGGATGGATCATATCGACGCCATGGATCAGCTTCGCCAAGGGATTCATCTCAGGGCCTACGGCGGAAGCGATCCGCTGCGCGAATACCAATTCGAAGGCTTCGAGATGTTCCAGCAAATGATCGAAAGCATTCAGGAGGAAGTTTCCACTTATATCATGAAAGCGCATGTGGAAAGCAACATCGAGCGCGAAGCGGTAGCTGAGGGCCAAGCGGTCGATCCGAATGCGGATGCCGTCAAAAAGCCGATCCGCCGCCGGGAAGAGAAGGTCGGCCGCAACGAGCCCTGTCCTTGCGGAAGCGGCAAGAAATACAAGCAATGCCATGGCGCTTCTTAAGCATCGCGATTCATCGCGAGCCCTTAAATACTTTTTAGAGGTGAACCTAATGCTGATTGATCCGGAAATCAAACAGGATTTGAGAGATATGACGAAAAGAATCAACGATTTAAGGGGGTCTCTTTGACCTCGATCTGAAGCAGGAGCACATTGATAATTACGAGGAAAAGATGGCCGCGCCCGACTTTTGGGACGATAATGAAAAGGCGCAGAAGATTATTTCGGAATTGAATGCGATCAAATCGGTGACTGAGCGATTCGACGAAATTTCTTCGGAATACGAGGAACTGGAGCTGATGCTGCAGCTGGCCGAGGAAGAAAATGATGAAAGCCTCGTTCCCGAGCTGCGGGAGGGAATCAAGAAGCTGCTCGCCAAATTGGAAAGCTTTGAGCTGCAGCTTCTGCTCAATCAGCCTTACGATAAATATAACGCCATTCTGGAGCTGCATCCCGGAGCAGGCGGCACCGAATCGCAGGATTGGGCGGAAATGCTGCTCCGCATGTACAGACGATGGGCGGACGATCATGATTTTAAGGTAGAGGTGCTGGATTTTCTGCCCGGAGACGAGGCTGGCGTCAAAAGTGTCACCCTGCTGATCAAAGGACATAATGCATACGGCTACCTGAAAGCTGAAAAAGGCGTGCACCGGCTGGTGCGGATCTCGCCCTTCGACGCTTCCGGAAGACGGCACACATCGTTCGTATCCTGCGATGTCATGCCTGAAATCGACGATGACATCGAAGTGGAAGTTCGGCCGGAGGATTTGAAGATCGATGTGTATCGTTCCAGCGGCGCGGGCGGACAGCATATCAATACCACGGATTCCGCCGTGCGTATCACCCATATTCCGACGGGCATCGTCACTGCCTGTCAGACCGAAAGGTCGCAGATCCAGAACCGCGAGCGCGCGATGAAGATGCTCAAGTCCAAGCTCTATGAACGAAAGATCGAGGAGCATCAGAAGCATTTAGCCGAAATCCGCGGCGAGCAAATGGAGATCGGGTGGGGCAGCCAGATCCGTTCGTACGTTTTTCATCCGTACAGCATGGTAAAGGATCATCGCACTCTGACGGAAACGGGCAATGTGCAAGCCGTCATGGATGGCGAAATCGATATGTTTATCGATGCCTATCTGCGCAGGCAGATCCGGCACGAATAAACACCGTCAAGAATCGTCCGATGAATTGTCCTGCGCGAACATTGCTCTGTGAACATTGCAGAAGTCATCCAATATGAAAAATCATATAGAAATTTTACTAATTGGGTAAAATCGGGGAATCTGTATGAAATTTCATGCAGATTCTTCCCTTTGAATTCTAATTCCGATTGTTCTGTCTGATAAATCATATAGATACCCCCAAAAAAGGCCACCCTACTTCATATAGACTTGCGGGAAAGATCCATACTGCTGACGGAATGAATGGATTGATGAGAAGGAGGAAGCCGATTGCCAAAGGCTGTCAAGCGGAGGAAAGATCCGATCATAAAATCGGGAAGTCCTGTTCACTTCTTGCTGGAATACGGCTTGCTGTTCGCCGGATCCTTGGTTATTGCGCTCAGTTTCAACCTGTTTTTAAATCCGAATCGGATCGCTTCCGGCGGGGTGGCAGGAATTTCGACCATCGTTGAAGCCGTGTGGGGGATACAACCGGCGCTCACCCAGTGGGCGCTCAACATCCCCCTGTTTTTGCTGGGAGTTGTGCTGCTGGGAGGGAAATTCGGGGTCAAAACGGCTGTCGGCTCGGTGATTCTGCCGTTTCTCGTACTGATCACCTCGCATATCGAACCGCCTACCAAAGATGTTCTGCTTGCGTCGATCTATGGGGGCATCGGAATCGGAGTCGGTTTAGGGCTTGTTTTTCGAGGCCGGGGTTCGACGGGCGGACTCGATTTGGCTGCACAAATCCTGCATAAATACACGGGAGTCAGCCTTGGTCTGGCGATTGCTCTGCTGGACGGAATGGTCATTCTGACGGCTGGGATCGTATTTTCACCGGCAAACGCGCTTTATGCAATGATCGGCCTGTTCGTTACCAGCAAAACCATCGATGTGGTGCAGTTGGGGCTCTCTACCTCCAAAGTCGCCTACATCATTACGGAGAAAACGGAGGAAATGTCGGCCGCCGTGCTGTATGATCTGGACCGCGGTCTGACCCGGCTGTCGGGACAAGGTGGGTATACCGGCGATGTGCGTCCCGTTTTGATGGTGGTCATTTCCAATCGCGAGGTCAGTAAAATCAAGTCGGTGGTAAGGTCGGTTGATCCGCGGGCTTTTATGATACTCAGCGACGCCGCGGAGGTTTTTGGCGAAGGGTTTAAACTGCATGTTTAAACCGGTATAATAGATGCTGGCGGACAGAGAAGATGATTGAATTATTATTCAAACAAATGTATAATGATACATATTAATTTGTTGAGACGGAACTTTTGGGGTTCTCGTTTTTCTTTGTTTAATGGCGATGCTTAAGCTCAGAGAGGAGAGAAGTGGCATGAATTCTTTAAGGGTGGCGATTGTCGGTTCCACGGGCTACGGCGGCGTCGAATTGATTCGCCTGCTCCTTCAGCATCCGAAAGTGACGATTGCGTCCGTAATCTCGTCATCGAATTCGGGAGTATCGATCGCTGAAGGATTTCCGCATTTGCAGGAAATTTTATCCGATGAGCTCGACCCGATCGACATTGATTTGATCAAAGGCAAAGCGGATGTCGTGTTTACCGCTACTCCGTCAGGCGTCAGTACGGAGCTGATTCCCCGCCTGCTGGAGGCCGGTCTGAAGGTAATCGATCTATCGGGCGATTTCCGTTTGAAATCGGGCGAACTGTACGGTCAGTGGTACAAACATAAAGCGGCCGAGCCGCAGTATTTGGAGCGGGCGGTTTACGGGCTTGCCGAGCTGTTCGGGGAGGAGGCCCGTGGGGTGGATTTCATTTCCAATCCGGGCTGCTATCCTACAGCAGCGGCGCTGGGCTTGGCCCCAGCTCTTGCGGCCGGCTGGATTGATCCGGATTCCGTCATTATTGACGCCAAATCAGGGGTTTCCGGCTCCGGCAGGGGATTGAATCTGTCCGCACATTTTTCGGAAGTGAATGAGAATTTCTCGGTTTACAAGGTGAACCGCCACCAGCATATACCCGAGATTGAACAGACGCTGTCCCTGATTGCCGGCAGGGAGATTACCGTTACGTTCACCACTCATTTGGTTCCGATGACACGGGGCATTATGTGCACGATGTATGGATCCTTGAACGGGGACCGTACGGAGGAGGATTTGATCGAGCTGTACCGGAAGTACTATGAAGGGCGGCCTTTTGTCAGAATCCGCGGCAAGGGCAAATGGCCCGCAACCAAGGAAGTCGCCGGCTCCAATTACTGCGATATCGGATTCGCCGCGGACCGGAGAACGGGCCGGCTCACCATTATTTCCGTCATTGACAATATCGTAAAAGGAGCCGCCGGCCAAGCGGTGCAAAATTTGAATTTGATGATGGGCTGGGATGAACAGACGGGGCTCCGTCTTACGCCTATTTTTCCTTGATCCGCATGCGGCTTAGAGAAAAAGCCATTTTTGATATAAATTGAAGGACCGGTGAACATGAAGATGATGAATCAGAGCGCATTCAGCGTTGTAGAGGGCGGATCTATCACGTCTCCGAGGGGGTTCGGAGCAGGGGGTCTGCACTGCGGATTGAAGAAAACGGATCGCTACGATCTAGGGGCGATATTCTGCGAGGTGCCGGCTGTGGCGGCCGGCGTATATACCCGCAATTTGTTTCAGGCGGCGCCGCTGAAGGTGACCCGCAGCAGCATCGCGGTTGAAGGAAAGCTCCGGGCGATGGTGGTCAACAGCGGCAATGCGAATGCTTGCACAGGCCAACAGGGGGAGGAGGACGCCTTCCGGATGCGGTCAGTCGCCGCGGAGGCATTCGGCCTGCCTGAACACTACGTGGGTGTGACTTCCACAGGGGTGATCGGAGAGCTGCTGCCGATGGATAAAGTGGTAAGCGGGCTGAGGCGGCTTCCCGCCAAAGTGAGCGGACAAGGTGCGGAGGATTTCTGCCAGGCGATTCTGACCACCGATTTGGTGCGGAAGATGCTGTGCGTGCAGCTGGAAGTGGATGGGCGAACCGTTTATATCGCCGGCGCAGCGAAGGGCTCCGGCATGATCCATCCGAACATGGCGACGATGCTCGGTTTTCTCACCACCGATGCGAATATCGAGCAAGGGGTTCTGCAGAAGCTGCTTAATGAAGTGACCGATGCCACTTTCAATATGATTACCGTTGATGGAGATACCAGCACAAACGACATGCTCGTGGCGATGGCCAGCGGGCTGGCGGAGCATGCACCGATCGCTCCCGGCCATCCGGATTGGGAAAAGTTCGCTGCGGCATTTCGGCATGTGGCCGAGCATTTGGCCAAAATGATTGCGAGAGACGGCGAGGGAGCCACCAAGCTGATCGAAGTGAACGTGTTCGGCGCGGTTTCCGATGAAGCCGCCAAGTCCATTGCCAAGACGGTGATCGGTTCCAGCCTGGTGAAATCCGCCGCATTCGGGGCGGATGCAAACTGGGGAAGAATCATTGCGGCGGTGGGCAGAGCGGGACAGCCGGTCAACACGGACACAGTGGACATTTTTGTCGGCGATATTCAGGTGCTGCGGCAGTCCCGGCCGGTTCCTTTTGATGAAGACGAAGCTTTGGAGTACTTGAGGGGCGAGTCGGTGCGCTTTGACATCCACCTTCATATGGGCGAAGCGAATGCGACGGCTTGGGGCTGTGATTTGACCTATGAGTATGTGCGGATTAATGCCGCTTACCGGACATGACGTTTGAAGCGAAATAAATGCCGCTTTGGACAACATTGAGGGGAGGGTTGAGGAATGGGGCAAGCTTGTTTTGTGATGAAATGCGGCGGCAGCACGCTGGCCGAGCTGCCCGATCTGTTTTACCGGGACTTGCAGAAACTGCAGTCGGAAGGCATGATTCCGGTTATTGTGCATGGGGGAGGTCCGGCGATCTCCGAAATACTGTCCAAGCTGAACATCGAGACCGAGTTTGTGAACGGACTGCGCAAAACGAATGAAGCGGTGCTGGATGTGGTGGAAATGGTTCTGTCCGGCAAAATCAACAAGGAGATCGTGCGCAAAATCCAGCAGAACGGCGCCAAAGCGCTTGGCCTGTCCGGCGTTGACGGAATGCTGATTCAAGCGGAGCCCGTCGAGAACGCAGCGGAGGTCGGCTTCGTCGGCGAGGTAACGCGGGTGAATGCGGAACTGCTTCAAAGCATCATCGGTCTCGGATTTATGCCGGTTATTGCTCCCTTGGGATTGGACCTGCACGGACAACGATATAATATCAATGCCGACACGGCGGCCGGAGCGGTCGCATCGCATCTCGATGTGGAGCAAATGATCGTCGTCACGGACGTCCCCGGTATCATGAACGGAGATAAACGAATTCTTCCCGAGGTCACAGTGGACAAAATTGACGGGATGATCCGCTCGGGAGAAATCTACGGGGGCATGATTCCCAAAGTGCGGGCGGCGGTGCAGTGCATCCAGGGTCAGGTCAAACGGGTCGTCATCGTCGATGGCAAGGAACCGGGGATCCTCAGCAGGGTACTTTCCGGCGAAAGGATCGGCACGCGCATTGTCAAGGATGTTGGGGCAGAACGCTAAACTTATATTGAATGTGAAATGGAGGAATCGCGATGAATCAGGACGGAAAGAGTGCGCTGTTTCCCACTTATTCCCGGTACCCGATCGCGCTGGTCAAAGGCGAGGGGAGCCGCCTGTGGGATGATCAGGGGAAAGAATATATCGATTTCATGAGCGGCCTGGCGGTAACGAATCTCGGCCATGTGCCGCAGCGGGTGAAGCAAAAGCTGGTGTCGCAGCTGGATCAATTATGGCACGTCTCCAATTTGTTTCACATTCCGAATCAGGAGCAGCTGGCGCAAATGCTCACGGACAACAGTTGCGCGGATCTGGCGTTTTTCTGCAACAGCGGCGCGGAAGCCAATGAAGCGGCAATCAAGCTGGCCCGCCGGTATAACCGGAAAGTGCTGGGAAAAGAGCGGCACGAGATCATCACGTTCCAGCAGTCGTTCCACGGCCGGACGATGGCGACGCTGACGGCGACCGGTCAGGACAAGGTCAAGGACGGTTTTGCGCCGCTGCCGGAAGGCTTCGTATATGCCCCGTATAATGATGCAGACGCGTTGGAGAGCCATATTACCGAGCGCACCTGCGCGATCATGCTGGAAATGGTCCAGGGTGAAGGCGGCGTAAATCCGGCCGATGAGGATTTCGTGGAGGAAGTCGTTCGTTTGTGCGAGCTCCACGGTCTGCTCCTGATTGTCGATGAGATTCAAACCGGCATGGGCAGAACGGGCAGATTATTCGCCTATGAGCACTACGGAATCGAGCCGGATATTATCACTTTGGCCAAGGGTTTGGGCAGCGGATTTCCGGTGGGCGCGATGCTCGGCAAAGCCAAGCTGAGAGAAGCTTTCACCCCGGGCAGCCATGCGACCACCTTCGGCGGAACGCCGATTGCGACGGCGGCGGGGATCGCCACGCTGGAAACGATGCTGGAGGAGCAAATACCGGAACGAGCGCACGCGTTGGGGGAATATGTCGTGAAGCAGCTCGGCGATCGGCTTCGGGGGAATTCGCTGGTGAAGCAAATTCGCGGCAAAGGGTTGATGATCGGGATTGAATGCGCGGAACCGATTGGCGAGCTGATTGTGGAGGCCCAACGGGAAGGACTGCTTGTCGTGCCCGCCGGACCGAATGTCATCCGGCTGCTGCCGGCTTTGACGATTCCGCAGGAGGATCTGGACCGTGGTCTGGAAATTCTATGCTCCATTTTGGCGAGAAAATCCGTATCCGCCGTATAGCGGATTCGTAGAGAACAATATTTGAGAAATAAAGGAGAGGATGGAATGAGTCTGTTGACGAATAAAGAAGTCGAAATGGATCTGAAAGGGAGAGATTTTCTCGCTCTCGTCGACTATGCGCCTGAAGAGATCAAATATTTGATCGATCTGGCGGTGGAACTGAAAAAAAAGCAAAAGGCCGGTGAAATTCACCATCCGCTGAAAGGAAAAACGCTGGGCATGATTTTCGAAAAATCATCCACCCGGACGCGTATTTCCTTCGAAGTGGGAATGTATCAGCTGGGCGGACAGGGGCTGTTTTTGAGCCGGAACGATCTGCAGCTGGGGCGGGGCGAGACGATCTGGGATACAGCCAAGACGTTGTCCCGCTATCTGGATGGAATCATGATTCGGACGTTCGCGCACCGCAACGTGATCGATCTCGCGAGAGGCGCGACCGTCCCGGTCATCAACGGCTTGACGGATTTGTCGCACCCGTGCCAGGCGATGGCCGATTATATGACGGTGCTCGAGCATAAAGGCAAGCTGGAAGGGCTGAAGATCAGCTTTATCGGAGACGGCAACAACATGGCCCACTCCCTGATGATGGGCGCTGCCAAGCTTGGCATGCATTTCTCCATAGCCGCACCGGAAGGCTATGATCCGGATCCGGAGGTTGTGCAGCTTAGTAGAGAGAATGCGGAGCTGACAGGGGGATCGGTCAAGATTTGCCGCGATCCGAGGGAAGCGGCGGAAAATGCGGACATCCTGTATACGGATGTTTGGGCCAGCATGGGATTTGAAACGGAACAGGAGGCCCGCATGCGCGCCTTCAACGGTTATCAGGTCAATGAGGAATTGGCGAAATACGCCAAGCCGGATTATTTGTTCATGCACTGTCTGCCGGCCCACCGCGGCGAAGAAGTCAGCGAGTCCGTCATCGACGGAAAGCATTCGGTGATCTATGATGAGGCGGAGAACAGGCTGCATGCCCAAAAAGCGATCATGGCAGCGATCATGTAAGGCAATATAGCAAAGTGAGGGAAACTGGAAATGTCGAAAGAAAAAATAGTATTGGCTTACTCCGGAGGGTTGGACACCTCGGTAATTCTGGCTTGGCTTAAGGAGAAATATGATGCCGAAATCATCGCGTTTACGGCGGATATCGGGCAGAAGGACGAACTGGACGGTCTGGAGGAAAAAGCGCTGAAGACCGGCGCCTCGAAGGTTTATATTGACGATTTGCGCGAGGAATTTGCCCGCGATTTCATTTACCCGATGTTTCAATCGGGTGCGCTTTATGAAGGACAATATTTGCTGGGAACCAGTATTGCCCGTCCGCTGATCGCCAAACGGATGGTCGAGATTGCCCGGATGGAAGGGGCGACGGCCATCGCGCATGGAGCGACAGGGAAGGGGAACGATCAGGTGCGATTCGAATTGACGGCGGCCGCTTTGGCGCCGGAAGTGAAGGTGATTGCGCCATGGAGGATCGAGGAATTCCGCGAGCAGTTTCCCGGCCGCGCGGAGATGATCGCTTACGCTGAGGCGCATGGGATCCCGGTCAAGGCTTCTGCGGCGAAGCCGTATTCAATGGACCGCAATCTGCTGCACATCAGCTTTGAGAGCGGAATGCTGGAGGATCCGTGGTTCGATGCCAGCGCGGCAACCAATCGCGATATGTATGTGCTCAGCGTATCGCCGGAGGAAGCGCCGGACGAGGCGGAGTATCTGGAGCTTGAGTTTGAGCAGGGAAACTGCACGGCGCTCAACGGTTCAAGGATGTCTCCGCTTGAGGTCATGGAACGCTTGAACGAGCTTGGCGGCAAACACGGCATCGGTCGGGTGGATATGGTGGAAAACCGCTTCGTGGGGATGAAAAGCCGCGGCGTATATGAGACGCCGGGCGGGACGATCCTGTTTTCAGCCCATCGGATGATGGAATCGCTGACCATGGACCGCGAGGTGATGCATCTGCGCGATTCGCTGATTTCCCGATACAGCGCCCTGGTCTATAACGGCTTCTGGTTCTCGCCGGAGCGGCAGGCGCTGCAGGCGCTGGTCACTGAAAGCCAGAAGAACGTTACGGGCACCGTGCGGGTCAAGCTGTACAAGGGCAACGTGATCGCTGCCGGCGTCAAGAGCCCGGTCAGCTTGTACAATCCGGATATTGCCACTATGGAAGCCGATCCGTCCAAAGCCTATGACCAATCCGATGCGACCGGATTCATTCATTTGAATGCGCTGCGTTTGAAGGTGCTGGCGGGCGTCGAACATAACGCCAAATAGATAATCGTCTCGATTCATGAAGAGGGATCGGAATGACATACGGGGAAGAATATATGGCAGCAAGGCTCGCTTCATTTGCAGGCGGGCCGAAGCTGTGTGAAGGGGGCATGGAAAGTGTCAAAATTATGGGGTGGACGTTTTACCAAAAAAACCGATCAGCTGGTTGAAGAGTATACGGCATCAATCATGTTTGACAAGGAATTGGCCGAAGAGGACATCGAGGGCAGTCTGGCGCATGTGACCATGCTGGGCAAATGCGGGATTTTGCCGGAGGATGACGTCGATCAGATCAAAGAGAGTCTGCATAAAATTCTCCACAGGATTCAACGGGGAGAAATGGAATATTCGATTTCCGATGAAGACATTCACATGAACATCGAAAAAGCGCTGATTGAGGATATCGGTTCGGTCGGCGGCAAACTGCATACCGGAAGAAGCCGGAACGACCAGGTGGCGACCGACATGCATTTGTATTTGCGCAAACGCGTCGCGGAGTTCGTCAGTCTTTTGGCCAAATTGCAGGAAGCGCTGATAGGACAAGCCAAAGCGAACATAGACACCATCCTGCCCGGGTATACACATTTGCAGCGTGCCCAGCCGGTGCTGTTCGCGCATCATCTGATGGCCTACGTATCCATGTTTCAGCGGGATATCGAGCGGCTTCAGGACAGCTACAAACGCATTAATATGCTTCCGCTGGGCGCCGGCGCGCTGGCCGGGACGACTTTTCCGATCGACCGGCATTTTGTGGCGCAGCAACTCGGATTCGATCGCATCTACGACAACAGCCTTGATGCGGTGAGCGACCGCGATTTTATCGTGGAGTTTCTCTCCAATGCCTCGATGGTCATGATGCATCTATCCCGGATCAGCGAGGAGCTTGTGCTGTGGTCCAGTACGGAATTCGGTTTCATCGAATTGGACGACGCATTCTGCACAGGCTCAAGCATTATGCCCCAGAAAAAAAACCCGGATGTGGCCGAACTGGTTCGGGGCAAGACCGGGCGGGTTTACGGCAACCTGATCGGCATGCTGACGGTGCTGAAATCACTGCCGTTGGCGTACAACAAAGATATGCAGGAAGACAAAGAGGGCATGTTCGACACAGTGCGCACGCTGGAAGGCGCACTGCAGCTGATGGCGCCGATGATCGCCACGATGAAGGTGAACAGCGGCAGGATGCGCCAAGCGGTGAGCCAGGATTTCTCCAACGCGACGGATATCGCCGACTATTTGGTCAACAAGGGTGTTCCATTCCGTCAGGCGCATGAGATCATCGGCAAGCTGGTGCTGCACTGCATCGAGAACGGAAAGTATTTGCTTGATTTACAGTTGGATGAGTTTACGAAATTCTCCAAGCTGTTTGCCGAGGACATCTATCAAGTGCTTCAGCCCGAGCATGTGGTCAATGCGCGGAACGTTTACGGCGGGACGGCATCGAACCAAGTGGCGGAGGCGATTGCCCGCGCCGGGGAAACGGTGGGAGCAAACCAGGTTTGGGCAGAAGCGTTAATGCCGAAAAACAGATAAGGTGCTAAGGAGACAGGGGGGGAGTCTGTCCGACGGATTGATTTTCGTGACACGGAAAGTTTAAAGAGCGTGTACAAAAAGGCAGGCGCAGCGACCCAAACTTTTGAACACGCTCTTAAAATTGAATAAATATTCACGATTTTGCTTTCGTCGGACAGACTCCAGGGAATCGCCTCTATTCAAAATGATATTTCTTTAACAAATACTTGCCGATGATGGAAACAACCCCGTACAGGATGATGGATAACAGGGCAAGCAGTGAAATGCTGACCATCACCAGATCCATCTGAAACACCTGGCCTCCATAAGTGATCAGAAAGCCAAGCCCCGCTTTGGCTGACAGAAATTCACCCATGATGACGCCGACCAGAGTTAGACCTACATTAACTTTTAACGTGGCTATGAAGTTGGGAATGCTGGCCGGCAGCAGAACCATTGTCAGCATTTGCCAGCGGGTCGCTCCGAAGGACTCCATCAGCTTGAGCTTGCTTTTGCTGATTTCCCTGAAGCCCGATTCGATGTAAATGATGGTGACGATGATCGATATGGCAATCGCCATCCCGTATATGGACAGGCGGTCGCCCAACCATATGTAGAAGATCGGTCCCAGCGCCACTTTCGGGAGCGCGTTCAAGACGACCACATACGGATCAAGCACTCTGGCGGTGAATGTGGACCACCAAAATAAAATTGCGATAACCGTGCCGAGCGCCATGGAAATGACCATGCTGATGATCGTTTCCTTTGCCGTGATCCAAGTATGATTCAATATCCCGTTTTGGGACAGCAAATCGGCGAATGAACGGACGATCGCCGACGGTTTGCTTGTCAGCATCGGATTCACCCACTCCATCGTAGCCGCCCATTCCCATAACCCGAGAAATGCAATCAGCACGAACAGTCGTGTCAGGAGAATCGTGAAGTTGTTTCTGCGCAGCCTTCTTAAATAATGCGAATATTGCGCGGATGGCTCACGGTTGGCCTCCGGCTCTGACATTTTCCTCAATCTCCTTCCAGATCAAATTGAAATAGCCGTTATACTCAGGCGCTTCCCGCGTGCGCAGAGGAGAAGGCCGTTCAGGTCCGGAGAAGGTGATTTGATGCACGCTGCTGATGGTGCTTGGGCGTATCGACATGACGAATACGCGATCCGCCATGGAAATCGCCTCGGAAATATCGTGCGTGACCAGAATGGCGGTTTTTTTCTGGTCGCGGATAATGTGCGAAATTTCGTCGGCCAAGGTTAGACGCGTCTGATAATCGAGAGCAGAGAACGGTTCGTCCAATAACAGGATGTCCGGTTCGGTTACGAGGGTCCGAATAAGCGCCACCCGCTGCCGCATTCCGCCGGATAATTGGGTCGGGCTGTGGTATGCGAACCCGCCCAATCCGTAACGGTTTAACAGGTTAAGAGCTTTTTCCGCGGCTTGCTTGCGGTCCATCCGGCGAATCTCCGCGCCGACCAGCAAATTGCGCAGCACATTGCGCCACTCAAACAGATGGTCGTGCTGCAGCATGTAGCCGACCCGCTTGGACGGCTCCTTTAGCGTTTCCCCCATAATCCGGACCTCGCCGGCAATCGGCTTAAGCATGCCGGAGATGAGGCCGAGCAGCGTGCTCTTGCCGCAGCCGCTCGGACCCACGATGCTGATGAATTCCCCTTGCTCGATGCTGAAATTGATATTGCGGAGCGCTTCCGTCTCCTGCTTCGGAGTAAAATAACTAAGCGATACGTTATGCAGTTCGATTTGGGCCATTTCGGTCATTTTCCCCTCCGCAAGCTTTTGCTCAAGCTTTATTTTGCCGCCTTTTGCACAAAGCTCATATCGAGCACATCGTCCATCTTCACTTTCTGATCCGCCTTCAAGACTCCATTTTCCACAAGCACATTTTGCAGGATGTCGAATTGCGCCTGATCCATGATCGGATTCAAGGACCAAGTACCCTGCTTGTTGTAGCGTTCGATCGATTTTTTGATCAAATTCAAATCGGTTCCGGTGAAGTAAGGGGCCAGCGCTTTGGCCGAGTCGTCGAGACTGCTGTCCTGCAGCCATTTCGTCGCTTTAATCAGCGCATTCGTCCAGTTCTGGATGATCTGCGGATTGGCCTTGATGTAATCGGAAGTCGCGACGAAAGAGGTTTCCGGATAATTGCCGAATTGTTCGCCCATTGATGCGACGAAATACGCTTTACCTTGCGTCTCGAGCATGGATGCCAGCGGCTCGTAGAGTTGAATGTAGTCGCCTTTGCCGCTTTCAAAAGCGCCGACCATGGCAGGCGCCGCTAGGTTGGTGATGACGTTGGCGTTGGTCACCTTCTCTTTCTTGAGAACCGCGTTCAGAACCATGTTTGGCGCGCTGCCGGGTCTCCAGCCGACTATGTTTTTGCCGTTCAGATCGCTCCATTTGAAGCTGTCGTTTTTGCTGCGGGACAGCAGGAAGGACCCGTCTTTCATGGTCAGCTGATAAAAGACCTTCACCTTCTTACTGCCTGCCTGATTGGCAATGAAGATGGTGGTTTCCGGACCGATCAGGGAAATATCCGCCGTGCCGGCCAGCAGGGCCGCAGCGCCTTTGTCGGAGCCCTGGGACGTGACAAGATCGACATTGATCCCCTCATCCTTGAGAAAGCCTTTCTCGATTGCAATATAAAGCGGAGCGTAAAAAATGGATCGGATCACCTCGGAGAAACGAACGGTTGTCATTGCGGGCGCCGGCGTCGGCGTCGGCGTTGCCTGATTGGTTTGCGTCCCGCCGCCTGTGCCGCCTGTGCCGCCGTTCGGACTGTTTGCAGGGCTGCTGCCGGGGCTCGTATTGGGGGCGGTGTTCGAAGAAGAACAGCCCACCATCGCCAGCAGTGCGATAATGATGGAAAGCACTAGTGCCATACGAAGCCGAACAACTTTCATGCTTGTTTCCTCCTTCTTTCTTGGGGTTATAACGCTTGCGCGTCAATTGACGACAGTAACTGTTTTACCTCGTCCTGCCTTTGCCTCTTTGCCCTCCGGCACCAAATATCCGAGCGCCATTTCCCTGCCGTATTCCGCGATTTCCTTGTGTCCAAGTTGGCTGAGCAATGACGCTGTGACGCGTTCCCGTAAGATAAACACCTCCAACCCGGGCAATATTTGCTGAATGGCATAAGCGAGCGGCACACCGTTCTCCAGAATTTCCACAGAGTGGGGGTTTCCCACGATAAAAGTGAGTCTGCGCTGCCGCGCAACCTGCACGAGCGGATGGTCTTCCCGCACCCTGCTGATGCTTGCGATGATGGTATCCGTCTCCGGGTGCATTTCCAGCGCCCGTTCCAAATCGTGAACGCTGAAACCGGTGTGCGGAAAGAAATGCAGGATGTGCTTGACAGGGCTATCCGGCGTGCCGCTTAAAATTTGATTGGGATTGGACAGCGTCGTTTCAATCATCTGTATGTCACCGCGTATTCTTCGCTCAGCTTCAAGCAGCTTCCTTTCCTGCTCCCTCCCCATGAAGCGGTCGAGATGCCGGATCATGTCGCCGGCCGTGCGGATGCCGTCAAGCGCTACGCCGACATGCAGGATATTGCCGGGAACGCCGCAGAAGTTGATATCGGTCGAAAGCTTGCGGTGTCCGTGCAAATAGGCAACGCCGGGATGCAGGCCGTGAAACGCTTCATGAAGCTCCATAAGCGCAATATTGTAAAGCGGCAAATAGCCGGCCAACGGAACGCCGCCCGAATTTGCCGCATCGGCCACCGGATGATGCACGATGACAAGGTCGAGGCCAATGCCCGAAGCCAGCTCGATCATCGACTCGGTCAAGGTCATGCCTACACCGATTTTTCGAACGGGCTTGTCTTTGCTTCCGAATATCAGGCCCGGAATTTCCATCACGCTTTTGCCTGGAATATTCGACGTCTTCATGACGACATATGGATTCCTGCCGGCCGTCACTTCCTCCCAGTCCATCACGACGCGCCCGCGTGTGATTTCGTTTAGGGCAGCCAATACAGAGGCGACGGTATAATCAAACTTCTTTATACTCATATGTACTCCCCTTTCTCAATGTATAGAAGTTTTGAAGCCGTTTACAATCAAAAGAATTGTTTCGTTGACGCTGTAATATTCCTATGCTTTTCTATCCTGAAAATTCGCTTCCGCTAAAATCCGCTCAATTCGAATTCTTCAGGGGCGCTTCAGCATGCCATTTTCACGTCACCTGCATGTGACATGAAAATGGCATGGGACGCCAATGCCGCAAATACCAAAATTTTCACCTTATTTTAAGGAAATTCATATCGGAATTCGTGCTATAATGGTTGTAAATTGTTGATTTTTACGGATTCATAAAGGATTTGGAGAAATAGTGTCGAAATAATAAAGGCTAACCATATTCAGGATCAATACGGGAGACGTGATATCTGTGATAGAAATGCAGGACGTCTGGAAGACCTATTCAGATGGGACGCATGCATTGAAAGGCATTACAGTTAAAGTGGACCGCAACGAATTCGTATATATCGTGGGACCTTCCGGAGCTGGAAAGTCCACGTTCATGAAATTGATATACCGGGAAGAAGTCCCCACCAAGGGTCACCTATTCGTGAACGGTTTCAATCTCGAAAAATTGAAGCCACGGAAAATTCCGTTTTTGCGCAGAAACATCGGTGTGATTTTTCAGGACTACCGGCTGCTGCCCAAGCTGACCGTGGTAGAGAATATCGCGTTTGCCATGGAAGTGATCGAAGCTCCCGGCAGAGTGATCAAAAAGAGGACCATGGAGGTTCTGGAGCTGGTCGGGCTGAAAGACAAGGCCGGATCCCTTCCGTCCCAGCTCTCCGGCGGCGAGCAGCAGCGCATCGCCATTGCCAGGGCGATTGTCAACAGTCCGTCGGTGATTATTGCGGATGAACCGACAGGGAACCTCGACCCGGACACATCTTGGGGAATTATGAGACTGCTTGAGGAAATCAATTTCAGAGGAACGACCATTATTATGGCGACCCATAACAAAGAGATCGTAAACAATATGCGAAAAAGGGTTCTCGCCATTGAAAAGGGCGAAATTATCCGGGACGAAATGCGGGGTGAATACGGCTATGAGGATTAGTACGTTCGCCCGCCATCTGAGAGAAGGAAGCAAGAACATCATCCGCAATGGCTGGATGTCGTTTGCTTCGACCAGCGCTATTGCCATTTCGCTGTTTATTCTCGGCGTTTTTGTGCTGCTGGCGTTGAATGTCAATTATTTGGCCGATCAAATCGAAAAGCAGGTTGAAATCCGGGTGTATCTGGACGTCAATTTGCCGAAGGACCAAATTCCCGTGCTGCAGAACCAAATCGGCTCCATTCCGGAGGTCAGCAAAGTCACTTTCGTTTCGAAGGAAGAAGGCTACCGAATCCTGAAAGAGAAGCTGGGCAAAGAAAATCAGGATATGCTGGAGGGCTATGACGGGGCCAATAATCCGCTGCCGGATTCATTTACCGTTGAAGTGGACGAGCCTCGAAATGTCGCCCAGGCGGCCGGGCAAATTATGGCGCTGAACAACGGAAAGTCTCCCGCCCCGATCGGCAAAGTCAACTATGGCCAGGGAACGGTTGAGACGATGTTTAAGGTGACGGCTTTGGTGCGCAACGTCGGCCTCGCCATGGTCGTCGGTCTGATGATTACCGCGATGTTCTTAATTTCCAATACAATCAAGCTGACCATTATCGCCCGCCGCAAGGAAATCGGAATCATGAAGCTGGTCGGAGCGACCAACGGTTTTATCCGCTGGCCCTTTTTTATCGAGGGTTCGCTGCTGGGCTTGATCGGATCGCTGGTTCCGTTGATCGTTCTCCTGTATGGATATTCGGAGTTAGTGAACGCCAGCAAAGTGCAGTTGGGGATGATGATGATTCAGCTGCTTCCGGTAAGCCGGTTGAGTCTGAAGCTTGCGGTTCTTATGCTGGGAATCGGCGTAATCATTGGAATTTGGGGAAGCGTCGTATCCGTCCGCAAATTTCTGAAAGTGTAAAGTGTAATATGGGAAAAGGAGGTTCATAGATTGAAGAAACTGATACTGCCCCTTTTGGCATCCATCATCTTGTTCTCTTCCGTGTTTTTTCCTTATCAAGGACATGCTGAGTCCAGTTTGGATGAAATCAACCGGCAGCTTCGCGAATTGGAAAAGCAAAAGGAAAATGCCGCATGGCAGAGAACGCTGACCGAGCGCAAAATCAATCAGGTCATTAGAGACAAGAAGCAGGCGAAGGAAGAATTCAACAGCCTTCTTCTGAGTATGGATCGGGTGTCCGCAGAGTTGAACCAGTACCAGCAGGAGATCGATAAGACGACCGATGAGGTGCTGCAGGCGGGCAAGGATCTGCAGGATGCTGAGGGCCGGGTAGCCTCGCGCGATCAATTGATCCGAGCCAAGCTGCGTTTGATGTATTCAAACGGCATGGTCCAATATATTGATGTGTTATTGAGCTCCACCGATTTTTCCGATTTTCTCGATCGGCTGGATTCGTTGACCGCGATCATCGGTCAGGATAAGAGCATTTTGGAAGCGAACAAACGCGACCGCGATATGATTGCCCGGACCAAGAACAAGATCGAGCAGGATTTGGGGCAGTTGAAGAATCTGTACGCGAAGCTCGAAGAGAAGCAGCAGAGTCTGCTCGTTCAAGAGGAAAAGAAAAAAGTGCTTGTAGCCAGCCTCGATCAAACGCAAAAGGAATTGGAGGAAGCCTCCGAGGAGCAGGAGAAAGCGCTGATCGCCTTGGCGTCCAAGGTAGCCCAACTCAACAAAGAGAAAAACAAGCTGCAAATGAAGCAGTTCAGCGGCGGCAAATTGGCATGGCCGCTTCCTGAGATATTCCGGATTTCATCGGGCTTCGGTTATCGGGTTGATCCGATAACCGGGAAAAGAGGCGCTTTTCATAATGGGACGGATATCGCGGCTCCCGGGGGAACCGATGTGCTGGCCGCTGCCGACGGGGTCGTTCTTGTGGCCCAGTGGTGGGGCGGTTTCGGCAACTGCGTCATCATTGATCACGGCAACGGGATGTGGACGCTGTACGGCCATATGCTCAACAATTCCATTCGCGTGAAGAAGGATCAGGTGGTCAAAAAGGGACAGCTGATCGGCAATGTCGGCTCCACCGGAAGATCGACTGGGAACCATTTGCATTTTGGAGTATACTTGGATGAAAAGCCTGTTGATCCGATGAATTATTTGAAATAATCGATTGAGGCATAAATAATCTGTACAGGCCTTTCACATACTAAAACGTACTAGAATAGGCGGCAATTGGCAGTAAAGGTGGTGTATGCATGTTATTCAAAGGCCGAACGGTATTGGCGCTTGTTTTAGCCGCGTTATTTGCCGGCAGTATCATGACGCTGACCTTCATCGGAACGGGATTCAGCTTTCCACCGGTGCTGACGAAGGATCATCCGATCCAGGCGAGTCCCGGGAATTCGGCGGCTCCGGGCGCCGGTGCCGAAAATTCCGCGAAAGAAACGGATGGTCTGAGCAAAGCTGACATTCAAAAAATCAACACAACTTACCAGTTGATTGAGCATAAATTCATCTCCCCGATGGGCAAGGACAAAATTGTGGACGGAGCCATTCGCGGCATGCTGGAGTCCTTGAACGATCCGTTCTCTACCTATATGGATAAAGAGGAAGCGGGCAAATACAATGAAAGCGTGGACGCCTACTTCACCGGAATCGGCGCGGAAGTCACGATGGAAGGCGGACGGGTGACCGTGATGTCTCCAATTAAGGATTCCCCGGCCGAAAAAGCGGGTATTCATGCGAAGGATATGATCCTGTCGGTGAACGGCGCGAAGCTGGAGGGCTTGAGCCTGACCGAAGCCGTAATGAAAATCAGGGGACCGAAGGGCACTCAGGCCAAGCTGGAGATATTGCGTCCGGGGATGAAAGAACCGATTCAGATTATTGTGGTCCGGGACGAAATCAGCATCGAGACCGTCAGTTCCGAAATGCTGGACCAGCAGATCGGCAAAATCCAAATCAGCCAATTCTCAAGCAATACGGCGGACCGTTTCAAGCAGGAACTGGCCGCCTTGGAGTCCAAGGGCCTGAAAGGATTGATTATCGATGTGCGCAACAATCCCGGCGGATATTTGTACGGGGTGTTGAATCTTTTGGAATCCCTTGTGCCGAACGGCAAAACTTTGGTTCAGGTGGAGTACCGGGATCAGGAAAAGACACAAACGGTGTCCAAGGGAAGCGGCAAAGCCTATCCCATTGTGGTTTTAGTGAATGAGGGAAGCGCCAGCGCATCGGAGATTATGGCCGCCGCCTTGAAGGAATCTGCGGGAGCGACGCTGGTCGGTGAGAAAACGTACGGCAAAGGGACGGTCCAAACGACCTATGAAAAGGAACTCGGTGACGGCAGCAATATCAAAATGACCATCGCCAAATGGCTGACGCCTTCCGGAAACTGGATTCATAAGAAGGGGATCGAGCCCGATATCAAAGTCCAGCAGCCGGCATATTTTAAAACAGCTCCGTTGAACAGGGATGTTGAAATGAAGTACGACGCTGCAGGCGACCCGATCCGGAATCTGCAGATGATGCTGACCGGGCTGGGCTTGAATCCGGGAAGAACAGACGGGTACTTCAGCGAAAAAACAGCGCAGGCGGTCAAGGTGTTTCAACGTCAGCACGGGCTTCCGGTAACAGGCGCAGTCAACGCGAAAACCGCCGACCTTTTGGAAGACAGCATCATCAAAACGATCAGGGATCCCAAAAACGATCTGCAGCTGCAGGAAGCGATCAAAGTATTGAAGCAAAAAATCGGGGCACGCTAACGTTTTTCCAGAATAAAGAAAATCAAATTTCCAGCTTCAGCAGGATTTGAATTTAACATTGTCGAATTTATTAAGGGACGTCCACTGCTCTATTCATGGCATAGGCGTCTCTTGAAGTATTCATATATTGGATGATTTTAAGTGGAAGTGAATTTACAAGGTGAATCCGCACGGGTAGCAAGGAGCACGGGAATGGACCTGAACGAAATTTCCTCGAAGCTGCTGAATGCGTTCATTCAGTTGGCAACTCAGCCCTTTTATTATATTGGCATTGCCATTGTCATTTTGCAGTACCGCCGTCAGCTTCGTTTGGAGCGGAAGCTTTTCCATACCAAAATTCACAGCAGTTTGGGTCGCGCGCTGCGGACGCTATTATGGGGATGGGCGGCAGGCTTGGCCGCATCGATCCTGATGGCGTTTATCGGCGTGTCGATTTCCTTTGATATCGTGGTCATCCTGTGGGTTATCACCTTTCTTCTGATATTTATCCGTATCCGCTATTTGCGTCTGGCGTATTCCGCCGGCCTTCTCGGTATTGCGCACTCCATCCTGATGCTGCTTCCGGACGTCCATCCCGCCGGTTTTATCGGCCGGCTGGCGGATGCCGTCCGTGAAGCGCATATCCCTTCGCTGCTGCTGCTTGTCGGCTTTCTCCAACTGATCGAGGCGCTGTTTATTCGATATGACGGTTTTCAATCTGCAGTCCCGTTATTTTTTGAAGGAAAAAGGGGAAAAATTGTGGGAGGCTACCAAATGTATCGATTTTGGCCAGTCCCGCTGTTTTTGCTTGTGCCGGCTCAGACCCATCAATCGATGCTGCTGTCTTCCCCCATTGCAGGCGGGGATCTATGGTCAGCGGGTTGGACCCTGATCGCGCTTCCGGCGATGATCGGATTTGCCGAATATACGCTGACCCGGCTGCCGAGGGAGAAAGCCCTGAGAAGCTCGAAATTACTGCTGATTTACGGTATCGCGATGCTGTTGTCGGCTCTGCTCAGCGATTTTTGGCCTCCGGCAACGATTTTGGCATCGATCGCTGTCATTCTTTTGCATGAACTGCATGCCGGAATCAGCAGGCGCAGGGAGCATCGGTCAGCGCCGCAGTTTGTCCACGATGAACGCGGGTTGAAGGTGCTTGCCGTAATTCCGGGGGGGCCGGCGGAGAGAATGGGCATTCTGCCCGGCGAAATCATCCATAAGGTCAATGGAATCAAGGTCGGCGCCAAGGAACAGCTGCATAAGGCGCTGCAGGCGAACCCGGCTTTTTGCCGAATGGAAATCATCAACCATGAAAACCAGAGCAAGTTCGTCAGCGGGGCAATTTTTGCGGGCGACCACCATCAGTTGGGGATTGTCCTTTGTCCGGACGAGCAGGCTGGCTATTATGTCAGTTTGCGCAAGATCAGCCTGATTTCCTTGATCCGGATGGGAACGCGGGAATCCGCCGGAAAAATGTCCGGAGGAGTCTCTTCATAGAACTTCCATTTGCATCCTTTTGGGGTTCACGGTATAATAAATAAATGGGAACACATATTCTTGTTCGGATATGAATATCGCCCCCTTTTCGGATGGAGTGGCGCTATTCTTTTATTTATGGCCATAGACTCCGCAAGGAGATGATGAGAAATGAGTATGCTCGAAACCAAGCAGATTCCTTTCCAGCTGGTTTCCGAATATGAACCGCAGGGCGATCAACCGAAGGCGATTGAGCAGTTAGTCGAAAGCATCAACCGGGGACAGGTTCACCAGACGCTTCTCGGGGCAACCGGAACGGGCAAAACCTTCACCATTGCCCATACGATCGCCCGGCTGAATCGTCCGGCTTTGGTTATTGCGCACAACAAAACATTGGCAGCGCAGCTCTACAGTGAATTCAAAGAATTTTTTCCGCGCAATGCAGTGGAATATTTCGTGAGCTATTATGACTATTATCAACCCGAGGCTTACGTCCCTTCGACCGATACATATATCGAGAAGGATTCCAGCATCAACGATGAGATCGATAAGCTGCGCCATTCCGCGACCAGCGCGCTGTTTGAACGGCGGGATGTCATTATCGTGGCCAGCGTGTCCTGCATCTACGGTCTCGGTTCCCCCGAGGAGTACAGGGACCTGGTTCTTTCGCTTCGATTGGGAATGGAACGACCGAGGAACGAGATTCTCCGCAAGCTGGTAGATATCCAATATCAGCGGAACGACATGAATTTCGTGCGCGGCACCTTCCGCGTCAGGGGAGACGTGATTGAAATTTTTCCCGCCTCCAGGGGCGAACAGGCGGTGCGTGTGGAGTTGTTCGGGGACGAAATCGAACGGATTACGGAAATTGATGTGTTGACCGGAGAAATTCTCGGAGAGCGGGAGCATATCGCGATTTTCCCGGCCTCACACTATGTCACGAGAGAAGAACGCATGAAGCTCGCTCTGAAAAATATTGAACGGGAGTTGGAGGAGCGGCTGGAGGATTTCCGTTCGCGGGGCAAGCTGCTTGAAGCGCAGCGGTTGGAGCAGCGGACGCGATATGATATTGAAATGATGTCGGAAATGGGATTTTGTTCAGGCATTGAGAACTATTCCGGTCCGCTGACGTTCAGGGAAAGAGGGGCGACGCCCTATACCTTGATGGACTTTTTTCCGAAGGATTTCCTGATTGTGGTCGACGAATCCCATGTGACGCTTCCGCAGGTTCGGAGCATGTACAAAGGTGACCGGTCGCGGAAGGAGATGCTCGTTGAACACGGCTTCCGGCTGCCCTCCGCTTTGGACAACCGCCCGCTGATGTTTGAGGAATTTGAACAAAAGATCAATCAAATTCTGTATGTGTCGGCCACTCCGGGACCTTATGAACTGGAAAAATGCCCGGTCATGCCTGAGCAGATTATCCGGCCGACGGGGCTGACAGATCCGATCGTGGAGGTCCGGCCGACGAAAGGGCAGATCGATGACCTGATTGACGAAATCCGGGAACGCATCCGCAAGGATGAGCGCGTGCTGGTCACGACGCTGACGAAGAAGATGGCGGAGGATCTGACCGATTATTTGAAGGAGATCGGAATCAAGGTTCATTATCTGCATTCCGATATCAAGACATTGGAAAGAATGCAGATTCTGCGTGATCTGCGTTTGGGAACCGTGCATGTGGTTGTGGGAATCAACCTATTACGGGAAGGCCTCGATTTGCCGGAAGTGTCGCTTGTGGCCATATTGGACGCGGACAAGGAAGGCTTCCTCCGTTCGGAGCGTTCGCTTATCCAGACGATCGGGAGAGCAGCCCGAAACGCCGAGGGCCGCGTGATTATGTACGCGGATTCGATCACGGAATCCATGAAAAAAGCGATCGACGAAACCGAGCGCAGGAGGACCATTCAAGAGGCTTACAATAAGGAGCACGGTATCACGCCGCAAACCGTGCGCAAAAAGATCAGAGATTTGATTGAAGCGACCAAGGCGGCTGAGCAGAAAGAGGATTACCTGCCTGACAAGAACTGGAGCAAAATGCCGAAAAGAGAACGTCAGAAGCTCTTGGAAAGACTCGAAGCGGAAATGAAAGAAGCCGCGAAAAATTTGCAGTTTGAACGCGCGGCAGAGCTGCGGGACGCAATTCTCGAACTGAAATCCCAAGATTGACGGGGTGCCTGTTTAGGAAAGGAAGGTTTCAATTGGCCAGGGACAACATAGTCATTAAGGGTGCGAGAGCCCATAATTTGAAAAATATCGACGTCACCATTCCTCGGGACAAATTTGTAGTCCTGACCGGTCTGAGCGGATCCGGCAAATCCTCGTTGGCATTCGACACCATCTATGCCGAAGGGCAGAGAAGGTATGTGGAGTCGCTGTCGGCGTATGCGCGTCAGTTTCTAGGCCAAATGGATAAGCCGGACGTGGATTCGATCGAAGGGCTGTCGCCGGCCATTTCGATCGATCAGAAGACGACAAGCCGAAATCCTCGCTCCACGGTAGGGACGGTAACGGAAATATACGATTATTTGCGCCTGCTGTTTGCCCGGGTGGGAAGGCCGCATTGCCCTGTGCACGGGGTTGAAATCAGCTCGCAAACGGTAGAGCAGATGGTGGATCGGATTCTCGAGTATCCGGAGCGGACCCGGCTGCAGATTTTGGCGCCGATCGTTTCCGGACGCAAAGGCGAGCATACGAAGCTGCTGGCGGACATTCAGAAGCAGGGGTTCGTCCGGGTGCGCGTCGACGGTGAAATCCGTGAGTTGTCGGACAAGATCGAGCTGGAAAAAAACAAAAAGCACAGCATCGAGGTCGTGGTCGACCGGATTGTTGTGAAGGACGATATCCAGACCCGCCTGGCCGATTCCCTGGAAACCGCGCTCAAATTGGGCGGCGGCCGTGTGGTCGTGGATGTGACCGAACGGGAGGAGCTGCTGTTCAACTCCCATCTGGCTTGCCCGGAATGCGGCTTCGGGATGGAAGAGCTGGCGCCCCGCATGTTCTCCTTTAACAGCCCTTATGGAGCATGTCCGGAATGCGACGGCTTAGGCGTCAAAATGATCGTTGATCCCGAGCTGCTGGTAGCCGATCCGGAAAAAACCATCGCGGAAGGCGCCTTCGAGGCGTGGGCTGGGAGCACCTCCAACTATTATCCGCAATTCCTGGCGTCGGTGTGCGCCCATTACGGAATTCCGACCGATATTCCGGTTTCCCGCTTAACCAAAGAACAGATGCAGCTCCTCCTGCACGGCACGGGCGGTGAGAAAATCCGTTTCCGTTATCAGAATGAATTCGGAAGCACGCGTGAGGCGCTGGTGCCGTTCGAGGGAATCGTCCGCAATCTGGAGCGGAGATACCGTGAAACGGCGTCGGACGGAATTCGTGAGCACATCGAAGCCTATATGAGTGCAAAGGCCTGCCAGAGCTGCAAGGGACAACGGTTGAGGCCGGAAAGTCTGGCCGTTACGCTGCAAGGGAAGAATGTGGCCCATGTGACCGATCTTTCGATCGGGGACGCGTTGAAGTTTTTCGACTCGCTGACATTGACCGAACGGGAAATGGCGATCGCTCACCTGATTTTGAAGGAAATCAAGGCCAGGCTCGGATTTTTGGTGAATGTCGGTCTTGATTACCTCACGCTGAGCCGCGCTGCCGGGACGCTATCCGGAGGGGAAGCGCAGCGGATCCGGTTGGCGACGCAGATCGGCTCAAGCTTGATGGGGGTTCTGTACATTTTGGACGAGCCGAGCATCGGGCTGCATCAGCGGGATAACAACCGCCTGATCCGTACGCTGGAGCAGATGCGCGATCTGGGCAATACGCTGATTGTGGTCGAGCATGACGAGGATACGATGCTGGCGGCCGATTATATCATCGATATCGGACCGGGAGCCGGCATTCACGGAGGCACCGTCGTTGCCGAAGGAACCCCGCAGGAAATCATGGACAATCCGCGATCATTGACCGGCCAGTATCTCAGCGGCAGCAAATTCATTCCGATCCTTCCGAAACGGCGGGAGCCGAACGGCAAATGGCTGGAGATCCAGGGCGCCAGGGAAAATAACCTGCGAAATATCAACGTCAAAATTCCGCTGGGCGTGTTCGTCTGCGTAACCGGCGTTTCCGGCTCCGGGAAAAGCACGCTGATCAACGAAATCCTGTACAAGGCGCTGGCCCGCGATCTGAACAAGGCCAGAGTTCGTCCGGGCGCGCATAAATCGATTCAAGGACTCGAGCATTTGGAGAAGGTGATCGATATCGACCAATCGCCGATCGGCCGGACGCCGAGATCGAATCCGGCAACCTATACAGGCGTGTTTGACGATATCCGCGACGTTTTCTCTACAGTTCCCGAGGCAAAGGTGCGCGGCTACAAAAAAGGGCGATTCAGCTTCAATGTCAGGGGAGGAAGATGTGAAGCCTGCAGCGGAGACGGGATCATCAAAATCGAAATGCATTTTCTGCCGGACGTTTATGTTCCCTGTGAAGTATGCAAAGGAAAACGCTACAACCGGGAAACCCTTGAAGTCAAATACAAAGCGAAGAATATTTCGGATATCCTGGATATGACCGTGGAGGATGCTTGCGAATTTTTCAAGAACATTCCCCGGATTCACCGCAAGCTGCAGACGCTGCTGGATGTCGGACTCGGTTACATAAGACTGGGTCAGTCGGCAACCACATTGTCCGGCGGGGAAGCGCAGAGAGTCAAGCTGGCATCCGAGCTGTATCGCCGCAGTACCGGAAAAACCTTGTATATTCTGGATGAACCGACCACCGGGCTGCACATCGACGACATTGACCGGCTGCTGAAGGTGCTTCATCGGCTGACCGATTCGGGAGAGACGGTCTTGGTTATCGAGCATAACTTGGATGTCATCAAAACCGCCGATTATGTCATTGATTTGGGACCGGAAGGCGGAAGCGGCGGAGGAACGGTGATTGCGGCAGGACAGCCCGAGGAGATTGTCAAAGTAGAGCAATCCTATACCGGCCAGTTTTTGAAACCGATTCTGGAACGGGACCTCAAACGCTCGGAGGATTACGCGGAAAGACTGCGGCAAAAAGAACAATCGGCCGTTTGACGGAAAACTTGAAATAATTCGTGACAAAGTTGTTAAAATTAATGATGAGGCTTGCATAAGTGGCAAATCAAAGATAACATATAAAAAGATGAATAAGTTGACCGAGTTGGCGAACTTTTGAAGGAGGGTTTTTTCATGTTGGTGGCGGCAGAGGCTGCGGGAGCAAGTAATTTTCAATCATTCGATTTGTTTATGATAGCATTTACCGTGGTGATTGGCATCGGGGTTCTTCGATTAATGAGATCCCCGCACAGAACCAAGTTTTCGGTTACGCTTTCCACGATCTTCTTCCTTTTGTTTTTGATGGTCGATGCGTTGATGATCATGAACTGGATGGGCGTCCTTCAGGATTTCCAGAATCGTCTGTTTTCATAAGCTGACGGGCATAAATCGAATACCGAAAAACGGCTCCGCGGGATTTATCCTTCGGGGCTGTTTTTGCATTGGAGGTTTTTTAATGAAAATATACTAATTGCCTCGCGCGAAAAATGTGGTATAGTGTAGAATGATGGAAAATTTATCTTATAATTCGATAAAAATTACATTTGGGGGAACACAAGGAATGCGATCTTCATTTATCCGTATATTTAGTGTGATGCTGGTGCTGACGATGACATATGGTCTGAATGCGGAAGCCGTGGGATCGGTTGGCCAAAGCATGGATATGGACGCCAAGCTGATCAACGGTGAAGTGTACGTAAAGGCCAGCTCGATGGTTCAAGCATTGGGAGGCAGCGGAAAGTACGATTCCAAGAGCGGTAAGTTCCACTATACCGGAAGCATTCCGGATGTGATTGATAAAGTTTCCCCGTCCGTTGTTGCGATCATCGGAAAGCCGAGCAATGTGCCGGGCAGCCAAGACGGCAATCGTTTTCAGTTGGCCCACGGGACCGGGGTTATTGTCAAAGCGGATGGCTGGATCATCACCAATGCGCATGTTGTCAAGGACATGAAGAACATTGTTGTCGTTACGTCCGATGGAAAGCAGTATGCGGGCAAGCAAACGAACATCGATGAGGAAAGCGACCTGGCGCTTGTCAAAATAAATGCAAGCGGGCTGACGCCGGCCAAATTTAATACGGATGGTCATATCCGTGTCGGAGAAACGGTCATTGCCATGGGTACCCCGATTTCGTTTGCACTTAGAAATTCCGCAACTGTCGGCGTGATCAGCGGAATGAACCGGGCGGTAAATTCCAATTATCGTTTGCTGCAAACCGATGCCGCCATAAATCCGGGAAATAGCGGCGGTCCTCTGATCAATCTGAATGGGGAAGTCGTGGGCATCAATTCATTGAAATTTGTGGAAGTCAGCGTTGACAATATGGGCTTTGCCGTTCCTGCCGATACCGTGCAGTATGTGCTCAAGCATTTTTGGAAATACGGCAAGGTCAAGAGGCCCGATCCCGGATTTCTGTTGGAAGAAAGTTGGGAATCGGTGGTCGGCCTTCCTTCCAATGAGCCGCTGAAGGTGACCGCGGTCCAGTCAACATCTTCAGCTTATGAGAAAGGGGTAAGGGAGGGGGATATTCTCTATTCCATAGAAAACAGCAATGTTTCGACGATTACGGATATGAACGAGCTGCTGAAAAATTATCTTCCGGGAGATAAAGTGCAGATGATGTTTCAGTCCAATGGGGATCTTGTCAAAAGGGTGATCATACTCGGGGAAAAATAACGCGGCGATATAATTGCGACCAGACGGGAGAGAAGATTGCAGATGAAAAAAATGACAGTGGTTCTTATTCTGATAAGTTTGTTCATGTCGATGTGGGGCTTGACAGGAGCAATGGCGGCCGATGCGTCCGGCAAACAAAACGGAGCGATTGAGATCAGACTAAAGGCAGGCAGCGAACAAGTCGAAATTAACGGTCAGACCTTAACGGTTGAAAAGCCGTTTGAAGCAAATGGAACCACGCTTGTCCCCTTGCGGGTGATCACGTCTGCTTTCGGCACCAAATTGAGCTGGGATTCCAAGACACAAACGATCGGGCTTGAGTATGCCGGTCACAGCATAAATCTGAAAATCGGAAGCAAGGCGGCGACGAAGGATACGCAAAACGTACAGTTGAACGTTGCTCCCCAAATCAAGAATGATACGACGATGGTCCCAATTCGTTTCATCTCCGAAAACTTCGGTGCGAAGGTTGGTTATGATTCCGCAACCAAAGAAATTGTCATCACGGGGATTTTGCAAACCGAACAGAAAGCAGTTCCAGGCAATATCAATACCGATGAAGGCAAGACCTCGATCGGGAACAGCTATTATAACTGGTCTATGAAATATCCATCGGGTTTGGAAACGAGCTATCAGAGCTTTAAAGGGGATTATGTGGAATTTTCCGATGCGGCGGGTGAATACAGTATTGAAATTTCCGTCGAGCCGATTTCCGAGGAGAATATTTCCGACAGTGGATTATTGCAGAAAGCGTCCGATCAGTCGTATGGCGGTGATACGGTTCTCGATTCAAGAATCGTCCGTTCCGGCGGAATCAGGTATGCCAGAATCGTCAGCAAAACCCAACAGGGCAGTTACTTTGAAGATCGCGCTTATGTCAATTCAGGCAATATATATTTTTTGACCTTCAGGGTATTCAAGGCGGAAAATTACAAAAATACAACCAAATACCAAGGCTATCAGAGTCTGTTGGACAGCTTCAAGACCTCCTTCGATGCGAGCGAGAGCACCCTGAAGGACCTGTCGTCCATTAAGAACGGATACCTAATCTATAACGACGATGACTACGGTTTGTCTCTGGAGATTCCGGCGGAATGGACAAAAGTAGGCGGAGGCCATTCCCTGAAATTTTCGAGCAGTGACGATAATCAAATGATTTCATTAAGCGTCAGTTCCTTAGCCGATGGGGATTCTCTCGCTGCATGGGTTAATCGGGAAATGCAGAGATTTAAAGATACCTTTGTGGAAAGCTACCGGAAGCTCGGCGATATGAAATCGTTAACCATCAGCGGAAGCGAGGCCAAATCGGTCGAATTTACGTTTACGATGGGTAAAAATTGGACTACGGATGAAACCGTATATTTCACCAAAGGAAAATACAAGTATTCTTTGGAGTTCATTTATCCGCAGGACAGTGCGAAGCAAGCCGATTTACAAACGATAATAAAGCACGTGAAGGAATCCGTAAGCATTGATGTGAATAAATTCAATCCCGCTTTGGGAATCATTCAAGACCCCAATGACACATATGACCGCAACAAAAGGATCACCGTGAAAAACAGCAAATATCATTTTTCACTGGAAATTCCGGAATACTGGGAAGCATCCGGGGGTAATGATGAAACGTTAATGAGGTATAGTTTTACCGGCGGGAGCTTGAATGCGTATGTAATCACGGATTCCACCATGGATGAATTTATAAAAAGACTTGAAGATAGACAAGCTCTGTTAAAATCTACAACTTCCGATTTTAAGGTGTTGGAAAATACGTACGTCCCGATGTTTGGACTGATGGCCAAAAAGTATGTGACGGAAATTACCAATGATGGTGTTACGGTTACGGCCACTTCCTACTTGTTCAGTAAAGATAATGTCTTATACGGATTTGATCTGGTTATCTTCAAGGCGGCAAGTACACCCGAGAACCTCAAGCGGTTGAATGATGCCATGCTGTCCTTTAAGTTTTTGAATTAATACAATTGGCCAAGCTTGGCGGCTTTTTTCGGGGAGTGTCCGGAGAAGGCCGTCTTTTTGCAGTGATCCCGATTGGAAAGTTAGGGCTTGCATTTGGTAAACTAAAACCGAGCAGGAATGAAGCATAATTCGGATTGTCGGAGGAACAACAGAAATGTCCAAACAGGTGGTACTTGAAGATATTGAATTATTGGCGCCGGCCGGCGATTGGGATTGCATGCGGGCCGCCGTAGCCAACGGGGCGGATGCGGTTTATTTCGGCGTGGAGAAATTCAACGCGAGAGCAAGAGCGCATAATTTCCATGTGGAAGAGCTGCCAGAGATCATGTCCTTTTTGCATACTTATGGGGTTAAAGGGTTTTTGACCTTTAATATTCTGGTTTTTGAAGAAGAGCTGCCCGAGGCCAAGGAGCTTGTCGATGCGTGCATCGACGCCGGGGTCGACGCGGTGATCGTTCAGGATCTCGGATTGGTCAAGATGATTCGGGAGATCTCGTCGGACTTCCCGATTCACGGTTCGACCCAGATGACGATCACCTCCCCCGAGGCGGTGGAATTTACCAAACCGTATCAATTGGAGCTTGTGGTTCTGGGACGGGAGAATAATTTGAAGCAGATCCGCGCGATTGGTGAACAGGCGAAATTGCCCATGGAGGTGTTTGTGCACGGAGCGCTGTGCGTTTCCTACTCGGGACAATGCCTGACCTCGGAGATGTGGGGCGGACGCTCCGCCAACCGCGGGGAATGCGCACAGGTCTGCCGGCTGCCCTATGACATGATGGTGGACGGGGTGCAGAAGCCGATGGGAGATGTGGCTTATCTGCTGTCGCCGAAGGATCTCGCAGCGATTGAGCTGCTGCCGGAGCTCATTGAAGCGGGGGTAACCTCCTTCAAAATTGAAGGAAGAATGAAGAGCCCGGAGTACGTTGCCAATGTGGTCGGGAAATACCGGAGGGCGATTGACAACTATTTTGCCGGGCGGAATCCGAAGCCGGATGCTGCGGAAATGAGGGAGCTGCAGCAGAGTTTTTCCCGCGGGTTCACCCACGGCTTTTTTAAAGGCACCAACAACAAGCAGCTGGTCGAAGGCACGTTTCCGAAAAGCAGGGGGGTTTATCTGGGTAAAGTTTTGCAGATTCTGCGGGACGGTGTCGTCTGCGAATTGGCCGCGCCGCTCAAAAGAGGCGACGGGATCGTGTTCGATGCGGGAGATCCGACCAAGCAGGAGGAAGGCGGAAGGGTATACGATATCCGGAATAAAGGCAGAAAGCTGGAAGGCGAAGCCGGGGAAGGAACGATCGTGGAAATCATCCCGGGCCGCAATGATGTCAATCTGAAACGGGTGCACGTGGGAGACCGAATCTGGAAAACGAGCGATCCGCATTTGGACCGGCGGCTGAGGGAGACGTTCGAAACGGACAAGCCTTACCGGGTATTTCCGGTTGCGGTCAAAGCGATTGCCGCAGCGGGCCGGCCCCTGAAAACATGGTGGATGGATGTAAAAACGGGACACTCGGTGTACGTCGAATCGGATGTGCCGTTGGAGACAGCGCTCAAAAGGCCGATGGATACGGCTTTGCTGGAGGAGCAGTACGGACGCTTGGGCGGAACGATTTTCGAGCTGCAGCGGATCGATTACCAGGCGCAGGACGGGCTTATTCTTCCGCTTCGGGAGCTGAACGCGATGCGGAGAAGGGCGGTCGAGCAACTGACTGCCGAGCGCAGAAAACCGAGAATCTATGAAAAAAAACAGATCGATGTTTATGCGGACGCATTCGTCCGGACGGAAGGCGCAGCGCTTCCGAAAGCCGGGATGACTGCGCTGTGCCGAAGTCTGGAGCAGGTGAAGGCCGCTGCGGAATCGGGAGAGGTTCGGCTGATTTACGCCGATTTTGAGTTCATCAAGCAGTTTCCTGCGGCGGTGGATGCCGCGCGGCAGGCCGGCAAACGAATCGCTCTTGCCACGCCGCGCATCCATATGGCCGGTGAAACGGGCTATTTCAACAACATCCTGAAGCTGCAGCCGGATGCGGTGCTGGTGCGAAATACCGGAGCGGTCGAGTATTTCACTAAGCGCCGCATGGAGCATCCGGAAGCGGAATTTCCCGAATTGATCGGGGACTTTTCGCTGAATGCGGCGAATCACAAGACGGTCAATTTGTTTTTGGAAGCGGGTCTTTCGAGAATGACGCCGTCGTATGATCTGAACACCCAACAGATGATCGATCTTTTGCGCCGGGCGGATACCTCCAGGCTGGAAATTGTGATTCACCAGCATTTGCCGATGTTTCACACGGAGCACTGCGTGTACTGTACGTTTCTGAGCGAGGGAACGGACTATACGAACTGCGGGCGCCCCTGCGAGCAGCATCGGGTTTCCCTCCGCGACCGTATCGGCATGTCGCATCCGGTACGCGTGGATGAAGGCTGCCGAAATACGGTCTATAATGCGATTGAACAGTCCGGTGCGGAGTATTTGGGCCAATTCGCTGAGCTGGGCGTGTCTTCCTATCGGATTGAGTTTCTGGAGGAATCGCCGGATAAAGTGCATGAAGTGCTGGATTTGTACGGAAAGGCGATTCGCGGACAAATCGCCGGCAGTCAGGTGTGGCGTGCCTTAAAGGCGACCAATCAGCTGGGTGTGACACGGGGGCAGCTGGTGAAGTAACGGAGTTTGGAATTTCCATCAATTTGAGGCAGGACAGGGACCGAAGAACGGTCTCTGTCCTGTTTTTTTCGGCCCAAAGCGTGTAAGGGATTTGTAAGGATGGCTGAAGTAAACTGAGCTCATTCATAAATTTTTATAGCAGGGGGAATGTCACTTTGAAAAAGAAGTTTGGGATTTTGGCGGTTTTGTTTTTCTTATGTTTTCAGTTGCTTTTACTTCCGGTAATGGCTTCAGCAACCAGTTCGATCACTTGGGGGGAGCCCCAAAAGGTAGTCTATGATCAATTATACGACGGGATTTTCACTTTCGGCGATCCTCTTCAGGGTGCCGACATAACCGGGATGAATTTAAGCACGCTGCAGATGACGGGCGACAAGAAAAAGATTGATTTGGTTATCAGCATCTATCACGAGATGGCGGCTAACGGGGTTGTTGAGTTAGGTACGGAAGGACTGCAGGATGCGACAGATGGAAATTTGCCGCAATTTACGAGTGGAGCGAGGCTTCAGCAAGGGTACACCTATCTCATTGTGACAGCCGACGGCTCATACGCGAAAATCCGGATCGATCAACTCCTTCCCGCCAAGGTTGTCTTTTCTTTTGTGATGCAATCCACCGCGCCTTTGGCCCCCCCTGCCTCAGCAAATCAAAGCGGCAGTACGGGGAATAATCCGGGAACCGATACCTCCAATGTAGTCGGGAGCTATGAATTAGAGGAAGGCCAGGCGGCGAAAGTCTCATGGCAAGAAGACGTGCTCCCCGGCGACGCCAATTTTGAACTGTACCGTTCGGACAATGGGGGAGATTATATCAAGCTGACAGATTTCATGCTGACTGACACTTCGTTTGTGGACAAGTATATTTTTGTCGGTCATACGTATCTTTATAAAATCGTTGCCTATGACAGTTCTTATAATAAGACTCATACGATAGGTCCAATGCGTCTTGTCATCAAACCCAAATCGCAAACGGGTTCGCCGGGAGCAACCAAAATTGTTTTGCAGCTCGACAACAAAAATGCAATGGTAAACGGTGTGAAAAAAACGTTGGATGCTGCTCCTGCCTTGGTGGACGGAAGAACCCTGGTCCCCCTTCGGTTTATTGCCGAAGCATTGGGAGCTAAAGTGAAGTGGGACGGCAGCGAACAAAAAATATCCTTAGACTTAAACGGAAATTCGATTGCCCTGTGGCTTAATAATTCTCAAGCCAAAGTGAACGGCAGCAATGTGATGCTGGATGTCCCGCCTCAGCTCATCGCCGAAACTACGATGGTACCGGTGCGGTTTGTCAGCGAGAATTTAAAACAAGCGATCGAATTTGACAATGCGACGGGAACGATTACGATCACCGGTCAAGGAAACGCTCAGACCTCATCTTCAAATCAGAATTTGGACAATAATTCTCCAGACCTGAGCTACTTTTTTCATACTTGGAAAATGCGGATTCCAGGCGCTGTTGTAACCAGTCCGATACCGGGCACAAGTGATGTAGTGACCAACGCTACACCGGGGGCGGATGCCGGCAATCTTCAAGTGAAAAGTGATGGAACCTATGTTTGGCAGAGCATCTGGGACGGAAAAACGATTAAGGGTTCTTGGAGAAAGACCAACCTCCCCGATTACCCCATTATTTTGCTGCGCGGTGAAGAAGGGAAGGATTGGAAGCTGGGGAAATCAGATAAAAATACTTGGGGCGGCGGAGATATTGTTATTTATGATGGTCAAAGCATCAGCCAGAATGGGGATCTTCAACAGCAGCCGAAGGCCATACCCATCTCCCTAAACAACACTAAAGTATGGGTTGCGTTATTTCAGTCACCCGAAGGGTGATTTTGTTCCGTTTTTTGTTGGCCAAGTAAAATTGACACCGCCGGGTTCCTGTCATAGACTGTTCATAGAAACAAAAGAACATGCCAGAATTTGATTGCGGAGGTCGTTTCCTTGCAGGAAGCTCTGCTGGAATGGAAGCACATTTTTAAGCTGGACCCCGAACGCGAATTGTCGGATGAAGCATTGGAACGGATCTGCCAATCCGGCTCGGATGCGGTGATGGTCGGGGGCTCTTCAGGCGTAACTTATGACAATACAGTGGATCTTTTATCCCGAATTCGGTGTTTTTCGATTCCCTGCATACTTGAAGTTTCCAGCCGGGAAGCGGTCGCGCCCGGATTCGATTTCTACTTGGTGCCTTTGGTGCTCAATGCCTCCGAGGTCGATTGGGTCGTCGGGCACCATCAGCGTGCGCTGAAGGATTACGGGCAGTTGATGCCCTGGGACCTGCTTGCGGCAGAAGGCTACATTATCCTGAACGGAGCTTCGACAGCAGCCCAATTGACCGGTTCGCGAACCGAGCTCGACGCCAAGGATGTGTTGGCCTACGCCTTGCTGGCAGACCGGCTGCTCCGTCTCCCGGTTGTTTATCTGGAATACAGCGGCACCTTTGGCGATATGGAATTGGTCACCCGGGTCAAAAACGTCCTGCACCAAGCCAGATTGTTTTACGGGGGCGGAATCGACAGTGCGGCTAAGGCGGCAAGAGCCGCTCAGGCCGCCGATACCATCATCGTGGGTAATGTCATATACGAAGATTTGGAGCAAGCGCTGCAGACCGTCAAGGCGAAGGCGCTTGAAGATTAATTGAAAGGTTGTCAGTGATATGAATGGAGCTGTTGACATTTATCAGGCGTTGGACAAGCTGAATCGGCAGCAGCGGAAAGCGGTGGAGTCGGTGGACGGGCCGCTGTTGATCATGGCCGGGGCGGGAAGCGGCAAAACCCGCGTGCTGACGCATCGGATCGCATACCTGATTGCCACGCGCAAAGCGGCGCCGTGGAGCATTCTGGCGATCACCTTCACCAATAAAGCCGCCAGAGAAATGCAGCAGCGGGTCGCCGCGCTGGTCGGTCCGGCGGGACAGGATATTTGGGTGTCCACGTTCCATTCTATGTGCGTGCGGATTCTGCGAAAAGATATCGAGCGCATCGGCTATTCTTCCAATTTTACCATTCTCGATTCGACGGATCAGCTGTCCGTGGTGAAAAGCTGCTTGAAGGAGCTCAATATCGATGTGAAAAAATTCGATCCGCGGGCTGTGCTTTCCACCATCAGCGGAGCGAAGAACGAGCTGGTAACCGCCGAACAATACGAGAGCAAGATCGGCGATTATTTTCAGGGCGTCGTGGCCAAAGTGTATGCGTTGTACCAGAAAAAGCTGAGAAGCAACAATTCGCTGGATTTCGACGATCTCATCATGCAGACGATCCGCTTGTTTACTGAAGTCCCGGAGGTGCTGGAATTTTATCAGCACAAATTTCTATATCTTCATGTCGACGAATACCAGGATACGAACCGGGCGCAGTACATGCTCTGCCGGATGCTGGCGGACAAGTACCGCCGGATTTGCGTGGTGGGCGACAGCGATCAGTCGATCTACCGCTGGCGCGGCGCCGATATCAGCAATATCCTCAATTTTGAAAAAGACTATCCGGAAGCGGAGACGATTCTGCTGGAGCAAAATTACCGCTCCACCTCCAATATTCTGGATGCCGCCAACAGCGTGATCGCTAACAACACGGGACGCAAGCCGAAGAAATTATGGACGGACCGGCAGGGCGGCGCGAAGGTACGGATCTATCAATCCGAATCCGAACACGACGAAGGTTATTTCATTACCAAAATCATCCGCGACCATCTGGCAAAAGGCGGAAAATACCGGGACCATGCCATATTGTACCGGACCAACGCCCAATCCCGCGTCATCGAGGAAATCCTGATCAAGTCCGATATTCCTTATCAGATCGTGGGTGGAATCAAATTCTACGATCGGAAGGAAATCAAGGATTTGCTTGCCTATCTCCGGCTGGTTTCCAATCCGGATGATGATTTGAGCTTCTCGCGGATCGTCAATGTGCCGAAGCGAGGCATCGGCGACGCCACCGTCGAAAAGCTGGCTGCCGCTGCGGCGGGCAGGGGAGTTTCGATGATGCGGCTGCTGGACGATCTCGATGAGACGGGGGACGTTTCCGGACGCTCGAAAAACGCGCTTCAGGAGTTCGGGCAGCTGATCGGGAACCTGAGCGCGATGGGCGATTATTTATCCGTCACGGAGCTGACCGAGCAGGTGCTGGAAAAGACCGGGTACAAGCTGGAATTGATGCGGGAAGGCACGATTGAAGCGAAATCCCGCTTGGAGAACATCGAGGAATTTCTGTCCGTTACGATGGATTTTGAAAAACGCAATGAGGACAAGTCGCTGATCGCCTTCCTGACGGATCTGGCCTTGATCGCCGACATCGACACGATGAACGGGGACGACCAGAACGGGCAGGATGCGGTAATATTGATGACCATGCACAGCGCCAAAGGCTTGGAGTTTCCCGTTGTGTTCATCGCGGGTATGGAAGAAGGGGTCTTTCCGCACAGCCGGACGCTGTTCGACGACGAGGAGCTGGAGGAAGAGAGAAGGCTTGCCTATGTCGGTATCACGAGAGCGGAAAAGGAGCTGTATCTGACCTGTGCCCAAATGCGCACCTTATTCGGGCGCACGTCGATGAATGCGCCATCCCGCTTTCTCGATGAAATTCCGGAGCAGTTTAAGGAACAGATACAGCCCGCAGAAGACCGTGCAGCGAGGGGTTACGGGGGTTCTGCCGGCTACGGCGGCCGTTATGGCTGGAATGAATCCCGCCGAACGATCAACGGGGGTTCGGGTGAAGCGGCAAACCGACATTCTGTGCCGGCTGCCCGGGCCGCTTCCGGAAATCCCGCCGGACGGAACGCCAATGATCCGATCCCCGATTTTAAAGCGGGCGACAAGGTTTCCCATAACAAGTGGGGAGTCGGCGTAGTCGTATCCGTTAAAGGTGAAGGTGACGACACAGAGATGCAAATCGCTTTTCCCGCACCAGTCGGTCTCAAACGCCTGCTCTCCCGGTTTGCCCCGATTACCCGGGCGTGAGGTTTCGAATCCCGGCCGAATGGCACAATAAGATAGAGCGGATATCACATTGAATGATTTAGCTTTAATAAATCCGTTGCCCATGGAGGTGGAGATGTGAACATGCAGCTATCGGAAAAACTGGATCGCATGAAAAGCTTGATCGAGGAAATCAACAAGCATAACTACTATTACTATACATTGGACCAACCGGTCATCAGCGACGCGGATTATGACATTTTGTACGATGAACTGGTTGCGCTGGAGAAGGAAACTGGGGTTCTGCTGCCGGAATCCCCCACGCAAAGAGTGGGAGGCGAGCTGCTCAAGGGATTCACCGAGCACAAGCATCTGGTTCGGCTTTGGAGCTTGGACAAGGCACAGAACTTGGACGATTTGATGGCCTGGCATGCAAGGGTCCGGAAGCTGGTTGAGGAGCATCGTGCCCGCAATCCGGAGGAGGAGCTTCCGCCGCTTTCTTATGTGCTGGAGCTGAAGTATGACGGACTTACCTTGAATTTGACCTATGAAGACGGTCTGCTGGTTCAGGCGGCGACAAGGGGGAACGGAGTGGTCGGTGAGGGAATTCTGCCCCAGGTCAAGACCATCCGCTCGATCCCTTTGCAAATTCCGTACGATCAGGGTGTGCTGGAGGTTCAAGGCGAAGGCATCATGAATTTGTCCGTGCTGGAGGAGTACAACAAGACCGCCGCGGAGCCGTTGAAGAACGCCCGCAATGCGGCTGCGGGCGCGCTGCGGAACCTCAACCCGAAGGTGACGGCGGAACGGAGGCTGGATGCCTTCATATATAATGTCGGCTATTCGGGCTCCCTGCAGTTTGCCGATCACCGGGAAATGGTCGATTTTCTCAAGAGCAATCACTTTAAAGTGAATCCCTATATCCTGTATATGGATACGATCGAAGAAGTGGCTCAGGAAATTGAACGGATTTCGGAAATGCGGTTTGATCTCGATTATTTGATCGACGGGGCCGTGGTCAAAATCGCCGATATGCGAACGAGGGAATTGTTGGGGTACACCGATAAATTTCCGCGCTGGGCGATCGCATACAAATTTGAAGCGGAAGAAACGACCACGGTGCTGAAGGGCGTTACCTGGGATGTGGGACGCACGGGCAAGCTGACTCCGGTGGCGACCGTAGAGCCTGTGGAATTGGCCGGGGTGACGGTGCAAAAATGCACGTTGAACAACATGGGCGACATTGAACGCAAAAATTTGAAATATGCCTTGGGCACTCTGGTCATCATTCGCCGCTCAAATGATGTCATTCCTGAAATTCTCGGAAAAGTAAGCGATGATCGGGACGGCGAGGAAATCGTGGTTCCGACCATTTGCCCGGCGTGCGGCACGGAACTCGAGCAGCGGGGAGCGCACCTGTTCTGCGGCAACCGGTTGGGTTGCAAGCCGCAATTGATCGCCCGGATCACCCATTATGCTTCCCGGGACGCGATGGATATCGAAACGTTCAGCGTGATGACGGCCGAGCAGTTGTATGAAGAGCTGGACCTAAGGGATCCCGCGGATTTGTATGATCTGACTTTCGAAGATCTGATCGGGCTCGAACGATTCGGCGAGAAAAAGGCAACGAATCTTCTGGAAGCGATCGACAAAAGCAAGACCCGCGGGCTATCCTCCTTTCTGTTTGCGCTCGGCATTCCCAATACCGGCAAAACGACGACGAAGGTGCTTTCGGACCATTTCGGCAGTCTTGAAAAGGTGATGGCGGCTTCAAAGGAAGAATTGATGGCATTGCCGGATATCGGTGAAATCGTTGCCGACAGCATCGTGACGTTTTTCCGGGATGAGACGATGCGGCGGAGCATCGAACGGATGCTGGAATCCGGGGTACGCCCGGCTGCCGAAGAAAAAGCGGAGCCGGCAAGCATCGACAGCATGTTCGCCGGCAAGACCATAGTGCTGACCGGCACCTTGCACAGCATGAGCCGGGATGAGGCGGCGAAGAAGCTGGAGAGGCTCGGGGCGAAGGTGACCGGCAGCGTATCCAAGAAAACGGATATGGTGATTGCCGGGGAAAACGCCGGAAGCAAGCTGGCCAAAGCGAAGGAGCTCGGCCTGCAGATCCTTGATGACGAGGAGGAATTATTGCGGCTGCTTGACGGTATTTAGAAACCTGTCTTGCAGACCCCTCGACACTGTTCGTCAAATCTACCAGCCGTTCAAAAAAACTGGAGCGGTACATACACCTTAAACCCTTGAATAACATACATTATTGTAACAGCAGCGAAAGTTTAGAAAGATAGATTTCGTGCAATAATGATAGTAAAAGATTCGAGGGTGAAACCAGCCATGGATGAACAAAGAGATTCCACCTGCATTATCTGCAAACAGGAGAAGTCGGATGGAATCAAGATCTATTTCAGGTTCATATGTTCCGATTGCGAAAAGGAAATGGTGCAGACGGATGTTCAGGATACGAAATATTTATTTTTCATCGATCGGATGAGGCAGATTTGGGATCAGAAAAATGCCTGATGGGCAAGAAAAGGGGGACTTCCGCGCGGATTTTGGAAGGATTCCTTTTTTTGTTGTAAGATAAATGTACAAAACGCGAAACGGATGGGGGCATCGGTATGGATCAATCGAGAGCGCCGCTGTTTGAAGCGCTGCTTGAGCATCATCGGAGGCGGCCGGTCAGCTTTCATGTGCCCGGACACAAATCGGCGGCTCGGCAGATTTGGACGGACTTGGACGCGTCTGCGCATTCTTTTTTCAAAGATGTGCTGAACATTGATCTCACAGAAATTGCAGGTTTGGATGACATTCACCAACCCGAAGGGGTGATTCGGGAGGCGGAACAGCTTGCGGCGCAATGCTTCGGAGCGGAGCGGACGTTCTTCCTCGTGAACGGAAGCACTGCCGGCAATCTGGCGATGATCCTGGCGCATTGCGGGCCGGGGGATCTGCTGATTGTACAGCGGGACGTGCATAAATCCGTCATCCACGGGCTCATGCTGGCCCGGGCGAGAGCCGTCTTCGTCTCACCGCTGATTGATGAACGGTCCGGCCTTGCCGTCGGTGTCGAACCGGCAGCGCTCAAACAGGCGCTTGACGCTTATCCGGAGGCTAAGGGGGTGCTGCTTGTCCGTCCGAATTATTACGGGATGGCCGGTGATTTGAAAGCGCTTGTACAGCTTGTCCATGCTTCCGGAAAGCCGGTGTTTGTCGATGAGGCGCATGGCGCGCATTTGGGGTTTCATGAAGAGATACCGCCGTCAGCCTTAACCGCCGGAGCGGACGTTGTCGTTCAATCGACCCATAAGATGCTTCGCTCGATGACCATGGGTTCGATGCTTCATGTGCAGGGCAGCTTGGCAAAGCCCGGGGAAATCCGGAAATTTTTATCGATTCTGCAGACAACCAGCCCTTCTTATCCAATTATGGCTTCACTCGATCTTGCGAGAAGAGACATGCACATGTACGGACGTGAACAAATTGAAAAAGGCCTGGAAGCGGTCCGTTTGTTTGCCGCGGGCATGAGCGGACTGCCCTGGTTTGAGCTTGTTTCGGATAAAGCGGGTAATCAGGCAGGACGGATAAAGGACCCCTTTAAAGTGATTGTAGCCGACCGCACCGGAACCTTCAGCGGGTACTCGCTGCAGAGTGAGCTGGAACGCCGCGGATGTATGGCGGAGATGGCCGACCTGCGGCATGTTCTGTTAGTATTCAGCCCGTTCTCGACTTACGGCCATGCGGAAAAGCTACTTCGGGCTTTTAACCGGATTTCCGGCGATTACAAATTGCAAAAGAAGGAACTTCAAAATCAGGCAACGAATAATATAGGTACGAATCTGCAATTAAACGTCATCTCTTCACCTGTATCCTTCGATGCGCATAACGGCAGCCAGCCGCTTAGTCTCCATACGGTCGGATTGACGGAAGCGGAAGACGCGGTTTCCGCGGAAATGGTCGTCCCTTATCCTCCGGGCGTACCGGTTCTGTATCCCGGTGAACGGATCAACGGAACGCATATCCGCTATTTGCGGAAGCTTTCCGAAGCGGGAGCACGGTTTCACGGTGTGAAGGATGCGAAGCTACAAACGATTGAGGTCTATTTTGAAAATTCATAATATATTTCGGGGGTCGGCAGTGAAAGGAATATTTATTACATTTGAAGGACCGGACGGCGCGGGAAAGACCACCCAGTTAAAAAAGCTGGCTTTCGCTTTGCAGGAAGAGGGATGGTCAGCGGTGGTAACCCGGGAACCCGGAGGCACGATGATCAGCGACAAAATCAGGGAGATTCTGCTCTCCCCCGATCATGTGGAGATGTCCGACCAGGCTGAAGTTTTGCTTTATGCGGCATCAAGAGCGCAGCACGTTCGGGAACTTATTGCGCCTTCATTAAATAGAGGGGAAATTGTGCTTTGCGACCGCTTTGTCGATGCCAGCATTGCGTACCAGGCATACGGATTGGGCGTTGAAGAGCGGGTGGTCCGGTCGGTTAATGAATTCGCGACCGGAGGCTTGGTTCCAGACCGCACTTATATGCTGGATATCCCTGTGGAAGAAAGCAGGCACAGATTGTTGACGAGATCCGGGGCGGAACTGACGCCGGAATTGGATCGGATCGAGCAGAAGGAACTGGAATACCACCGCAGGGTGAGAGAGGGATTTCTTCGCATCGCGCAGGCGGAGCCGCACCGTGTTCGGCTGCTCGACGCTGCCGGATCGGAAGAGGTACTGGCCGGAGCAATCCTGTCCGATGTGAAACTGCTGTTGGAGCGTTGTCTATAGGGGTTATGATAAGGAGGGATCAGGATGAGATTGGTGATTGCAGTCGTTCAGGATAAGGACAGCAACCGCCTGTCCGCTGCTTTGATCAAGGATGGGTTCCGTGCGACCAAGCTGGCCAGCACCGGGGGGTTTCTAAGAGCCGGAAACACCACCTTCTTAATTGGGATCGAGGATGACAGAGTGGACGAAGTGATTCAGATCATCAAGTCCAACTGCAAGGTGAGGGACCAGCTGGTCACTCCAGTATCCCCCATGGGCGGCACGACGGATGCCTATATTCCGTTTCCTGTAGAAGTGCAGGTCGGGGGGGCGGCGGTTTTTGTGCTTCCGGTGGAGCGTTTTGAACATTTTTGAGTCAGGAATCAAGGATGTGATGAAGCAATGAAGATCAATCCGGGATGGATGCCTCTCGAAAAAGAGGTGTGGAGGAACAGCTCGCTGGTCCATAACCCTGTCCAGCAAAAAAGCTTTTCCGATATGCTGACACATCAGGAAGAAAAAGCCAACGAAGAGCAGCTGAGACGCTTCCTGAAGAAAATCGACGAACAAGGGGAGCGCTTGTCCAAAGCGATGAACGTGCGGGAGTTGAGGGCTTACAAGCTGCTCGTCAAACAGTTTCTCGAGAATACGGTTCGCCGTGCGATCGGCATCAAGGATACAAGGGGCTGGGATCGAAGAGGCAGAGGAAAGCGTTACAAGCTGCTGGAGGAACTGGATTCCATGCTGCTGGAGATGGCTGAGGAGCTGCTGGAGCATGAGCAGGGCAAAATACAGCTGTTGGGCAAAATCGGTGAAATCCGCGGTATGCTGATTAATTTGTTGTTTTAGAGCGTGTTCAAAAAGTTGGGTCGCTGCGCAAAAGGGGTGTGCCTCCGGCGCTGTTGAAATCGTAAAACAAGATTCAATTTAGGAAAAGGGATGGCACTCCACCGTGCTCATTCCCTTATTCCTTCATACTCCATTTGAAAAAAATTCACGCAAATTAATCCGTCGGACAGACTCCCAGGGCTCGCGATGCCTAAGACAACGGGACTTTGATAAAATTTTTACGGAGCGATACGGATATGTCTTTTCAAACGATCAAGGCGGAACAGCCTCAGGCGGTTCAAACGCTGCAGAATGCGCTGCAAAATCAAAAGGTTTCCCATGCATATATTTTTCACGGTCCTCCGGGAACGGGGAAAAAAAAAGCGGCGCTAGCTTTGGCCAAGGCAATTTTTTGTTTGCGGAGCGATACGGAAGGCTGCGACCAATGTGTCGAATGCCGGAAGCTGGAACACGGCAATCATCCTGATCTGCATATGCTGGAGCCAGACGGAACCGCCGTCAAAATCGAACAAATTCGCGGACTGCAGAGAGAATTTGCCTATCGTTCCGCACAATCGCAGACGAAGATTTATATCATTCTTCATGCGGAGCGAATGACGGTTCAAGCGGCCAACAGCCTGCTGAAATTTCTGGAGGAGCCGAATTCGAAAGTGGTTGCCGTCCTCATTACGGAGAATGGACATGCCCTGCTGCCAACCATTCGATCGCGTGCCCAATGGGTTCCATTCACTCCCGCAGCTCCCCAAGTATTGGCAAAGCAGCTGCTCGGGGAGGGACATCCCCCTTCGTTGGTTTATCCGGCTGTGCACATGGCCGCGGGTATGGAAGGGGCTAGGGAATTTATCCAGTCAAATTGGTTTGCGGAATTGTTAAACGTAGTGATACAATTAGCAAAGGAGGTTTTTGTCGACCTCTCGTCCGCAATGATGATGGCCTATCACAAGGTCGTCAAAACGGAACTTATCGATCATATTGACAAGCTCATGGATCTGTTCATACTGCTGTTCAAAGATATGATTCAGGTTCAGTGGAACCGGAAGGACAGCATCGTCTTTAAAAATCAAGCCGATTGGATTGCCAAGACGGCTTTTGCGAGGGATCCCGCATTCTGGATCCGGAATATGGAGCGTGCGGCTGAGAGTCAAAAGCGTTTGCGTTTTCACGCCAATGCTCAGCTTGCTTTGGAACAGTTTTTGATCGGGTTGGAAGGGAGGTAGATTGATTGTACGATGTGGTAGGCGTTCGTTTCAAAAAAGCGGGTAAAATCTATTATTTCGATCCGGCTGATCTTCCCGTAACGAAGGACAATCATGTTATTGTGGAAACGGCCCGCGGGATCGAGTACGGCCTAGTAGTCGTCGGAAAAATGACGGTCGGAGAGTCCGATGTTGTGCTTCCGCTGAAAAGAGTGATCCGCATTGCGGATGAAACGGATGCCACGGTAGTGGAAAGGAATAAAGCAGCCGCCAAGGACGCTTTCGGCATATGCTTGCAAAAGATCGCAGATCATAAGCTGGAAATGAAATTGGTGGATGTGGAATATACATTTGACCGCAATAAAGTCATCTTTTATTTTACTGCGGAAGGCCGCGTCGATTTCAGGGAACTTGTAAAGGATCTTGCCAGCATTTTTAGAACAAGGATCGAATTGCGTCAGATCGGGGTACGCGACGAAGCCAAAATATTGGGAGGCTTGGGCCCTTGCGGCCGTACGCTTTGCTGCTCGTCTTGGCTGGGGGATTTTGCGCCCGTCTCGATCAAGATGGCGAAGGATCAAAACCTGTCTTTAAATCCGACGAAAATATCCGGACTTTGCGGCCGTTTGATGTGCTGCCTTAAATTTGAGCATGACAATTATGAAAGCGTGAAAGAAGAGATTCCCGGCGTTGGAAGTGAAGTGATAACATCCTTGGGCAACGGAAAAGTTGTGGGAGCCAAAGTGCATGAACGCGTTGTTCTGGTGCAAATCTATGAATCCGGCAGGATCATGGATCTTCCTTTCGATGATGTGGTGAAGCTGACATAAGCGGTACTCATATATGCTGGGGTGGAATTGTGGAGAAAAAAGACATCTACAAACAAATCGGTGAACTGGAAGATCGCATGGGTTCCATGTCCGGCGATCTTGCCTCGCTAAAAAAGCAAATCATCCTCCTGCTGGAAGAAAATAAACGAATGAGCATCGAAAATCAACAGCTGCGAAAGCTGCTCAAGAACGAATCTGCGGAATCGGGCTTGAAAGAGGAACAACAGACAGTGGGAGTAGGATACGAAAATTTGATTCGTTTGTATCACGAAGGTTTTCACATATGCAATGTCTACTACGGACACTTGAGAACGGAAGGAGACTGTCTTTTTTGTCTCTCTTTCCTTCATAAATAACCGGCCGCAGGGTAATTCGACCTGCGGCATTTTTGCACGCAATTAAAATTTTTATTTCCTGTCCGTCCGGGTATAATGTAACGTAAATATCACCAACAAAAGCGAATGGGAGTCGGAATAAAATCGATGACACAAGTGGAATTGCGTGAAAACGAACGGATTGATGATTTGCTGACACGTCAATTGAAGATCATTCAGAGTCCCGAGGTGTTCAGTTTTTCCATGGATGCAGTGCTTTTGGCCAGGTTCTGTTCAGTTCCGGCCAAGGGAAAGATTCTAGACATGTGTACGGGCAACGGGGTGATTCCGCTGCTGCTCTCGACGCGAACGAAAGCGCATATCTCGGGTATCGAAATCCAGGAACGGCTGTATGATATGGCAGTCCGCAGCGTGCGGCTGAACGGCTTGGAGCGGCAGCTGGAAATGCTCCATGGCGATTTGCGGGATTTGCACAAACAGACCGGATACGGCAGCTTCGATGCGATTACCGTTAATCCCCCGTATCTGCCTGTAAACGCAGGCGAGCAAAACGTCAATGAATATGTAGCCATTGCCAGGCATGAAATCTTCGCTACGCTGGAGGAGGTTATCGCTGCCGCTGCCAGACTGGTCAAGCCCGGCGGAAAAGTCGCCATGGTTCACAGGCCCTCCCGGGTGACGGAAATTTTGACGCTGCTGCGGGATTATCGCCTTGAGCCGAAACGTATCCGATTTGTACATCCGCGTGCCGAACAGGAGGCGAATATGGTATTGATCGAAACGATTCGTGACGGACGACCGGAGGTACGGCTGCTTCCTCCGCTTATTGTGTACCGAAACGAAACGGAATACTGCCAGGAATTAATGGATATTTATTATGGACAAAAGGACCGTTTGATTGAAAACGGCGGGGGTCAGGATGAACATACAGAAAAGCTATGCCCAAACCCCATCTGACGGACGGGAACGGCAAATTCAGAGAGGCAAGCTCTATTTGGTAGGAACGCCGATCGGCAATTTGGACGATATGACCTTTCGCGCCGTTCAGGTGTTGAAGGATGCGGATTGGATTGCCGCTGAGGATACGAGACAGACGCGGAAACTGCTGAATCACTTTCAGATTGCCGGCAGACTGGTCAGCTATCATGAACATAATAAGCAAGCGCGCGGCCAGGAACTGCTGGACAAGCTTAGGCAGGGGGAAACGATTGCGCTGGTCAGCGATGCCGGTTTGCCGGCAATCTCCGATCCGGGGGAAGATCTGGTCAGACAGGCTGTAGAGGAGCAGATTGCCGTGATTCCGATTCCCGGGGCGAACGCCGCTTTATCGGCGCTGATCGTGTCCGGCCTCCCGACAGAAGAATTTCGGTTTGCGGGATTTCTCCCCCGCGACAAAAAGAAGCTGTCCGAAAAGCTGCATCGGCTCAATAGGTCTGCCGGAACCGTAATCGTCTATGAATCCCCGCATCGTTTGGAAAAAATACTGGAGCAAATGCTGGAGGCTTGGGGCGATTGCAGGATCGGGATGGCCAGGGAACTGACGAAAATTCATGAGGAAATCGCTCGCGGCACTCTCTCTGAATGCTTGGAGTGGGTCAAAGAACATCCGCCAAGGGGGGAATACTGCCTGGTCGTTCATCTCGCTGGCGAAGCTGCCGAGAACCGATCGGAAGAGTCCTGGTGGAACGGTTTAAGCATTGAGGAGCATGTCGCCTACTATGAAAAACAAGGCGGTGACCGAAAGCAGGCGATGAAGAAAGCGGCGGTCGACCGCGGTATGTCCAGGAGAGATATATACAACGAACTGATCGAAAAGTAAAGGAATCCCCCGTGAAACGGGGTTACCCGACACGAGGGATATCAAGGAGATATAAAAAGGTTAGAATTAACAATACGGTATATGATTATTATATACTATTTTTTTTATTTTGTCACAGGTGTAGGCATTTCGGAAATACATTCGTTGCAAACAATTTTTCCTTTGAAATATGTGACGTTTTCGGCGTTTCCGCAGAAAATGCAGGCGGGCTCGTACTTTTTCAGCATGATGCGCTCTCCGTCCACATATATTTCCAAAGCATCTTTTTCACCGATCCCGAGTGTGCGGCGAAGTTCAATGGGAATGACGACACGGCCCAATTCATCTACTTTTCTAACAATCCCGGTTGATTTCATCATTTTAGTTTGTCTCCTCTCATAAAATCACAAATCGTCATTATTCGACATATTTTTAGGGTTTATGATACCAGCTATTCCCATAATAGTCAATGGCGACGACTAACAATTAATTACATTATAACATTCATCTGGTTAAAATCACGTGCTATTTACACGTTTAAAATAAAGTTGACTGGTTTTAAAAAATATGATAATGATGACTGTAATAACACCAAAAATATACGAAAATGTGGAAAATCAGAGGAAGGAGAAATGAATTTCGGCCGGATCATTTTTGGGGTGGATTTCCAGTAAAAAAGAAACCTATTCGACAAAATCCAACGACAACGCAGGAATTGCCGAATATTTGCCGGGGGGTTAGCCGATGAAGCGGTTGCGGGAAGAAAAAGTTTTTAAAGATCCGGTACATAAATATATCTACGTGCAGAATGAAACGATCTGGGATTTGATCAATACCCCGGAATTTCAGCGCTTGCGCAGAATACGCCAGCTCGGAACTTCCTTTCATACCTTTCATGGCGCCGAACACAGCAGATTCTCCCATTCGCTTGGCGTATATGAGATCACACGAAAGATTATTTCGCAGTTCGAGCGCAACGAATATGTCGATTGGCCCAAGGAAGAGAGTTTGCTGTGCTTGGCTGCGGCTCTGCTTCACGATGTGGGGCACGGTCCGTTTTCACATTCGATTGAACCGGTTTTCGGCATGCGCCATGAAGAATGGTCCCGGCGGATCGTGCTCGGTGAAACCGAGGTCAACCGGGTGCTGCGGGACGTGTCCCCGTTATTTCCGGAACGGGTCGCTGCGGTAATCGGCAAGTCCTACTCCAAACCGATTGTCGTCAGCTTGATTTCGAGCCAACTGGATGCCGACAGAATGGATTATCTGTTGAGAGACGCTTATTTTACCGGGGTGAATTACGGCACCTTCGATTTGGAGCGAATCCTGCGCGTTCTCAGACCGCATGGCGGACGGATTGTCGTCAAGGACAGCGGCATGCATGCGGTGGAGGATTATTTGATGGCGCGGTATCAAATGTACTGGCAGGTCTATTTTCATCCGGTTACCCGCAGCTCGGAAATCATCCTGAGGAAAATTTTTCTCAGAGCAAAAGCGCTCTTAGAAGAACATTACGATTTTCGGTTTATGGTATATCCTATGCGGGAATGGCTTCAACGGACAATTACGGTCAAGGAGTATCTGCTGTTGGATGAACCGTTCGTGCAAATGGCAATTATGCAGTGGATCCGCGAGGATGACCCTATTCTGGCCGATTTATGCAGCCGTTTCATGCACCGCAAGCTGTTCAAATATGTGACTATGGATACGCTGGATACGGCGTTTGTCGAGGATATGAAGCGGGCTATTCTTCAAGTAGGCATGGATCCGGCATACTATCTGGAAATTGATTTTCCGACGGATCTGCCGTATGATTTATACCGACCGGGAGGAAATGAAGAAAAATTGCCCATTTATTTGCTTTCCGACCGGGACCGCTTGGCCGAGATTACCGACAAATCGGACATTGTCCGTTCCATCAGCGGGATTCACAAAGGACAATATGAAGTGTATTTCCCTTCCGAAGTCGCGCCAGGATTTCATTAACGATAAAGGAGAAAGTCATGCTGATCGATAGCCATGCTCATCTCGACGCCGCGCATTTTGACGATGATCGGGAAGAAGTGATACAACGTGCCCTCGCTCAAGGAGTAACGGCCATAGTGAATATCGGCTTTAACCGGGAGACCATTCCCACGACTTTAAAGCTTTCCGAAGCTTATGAATTTATTTATGCCGCGGTCGGATGGCACCCCCAGGACGCCATCGACATGAAGCCCGAGGACCTGGGATGGATTGAACAAAGCTGTGCAAGGGAGAAGGTGCTGGCCATCGGGGAGATCGGCTTGGATTATTATTGGGATACCTCTCCGAAAGACGTTCAGCATCAAGTATTCCGCGAACAGATTCGTTTGGCCAGAAAGCTGCGAATGCCGATCATTATCCACAATCGGGACGCTCATGAAGATGTCGTGCGGATTCTCAGGGAAGAGAAGGCGGACGAGGTTGGAGGCATTATGCACAGTTTTTCCGGAAGTTGGGAAATTGCCAAGCAGTGTCTGAACTTGAATTTTTATATCTCCTTCAGCGGACCGGTCACGTTCAAGAATGCAAAGCAGCCCAAAACGGTGTTGGCCAACGTACCGCTTGACCGATTGCTCGTGGAAACCGATTCACCGTATTTGACTCCCCATCCCTATCGGGGAAAGCGGAACGAGTCGGCTTATGTCCGGTTAATTGCGGAGACGGCTGCGGAAATCAAAGGGTTACCAATTGCGGAAATAGAAGAAATCACAACAAGCAATGCCAAAAAAATACTTGGAATATTATAGCATCAAATGGATTGGGCGAGAAATTGGAAGCAAAGATGCAATAAATAGCTTTTTCTTAATTGAAATCATCAGAATCCAACGAACTTTCCGCAGTTCCGGGGGAATTTTCATTTCGGATGGACTTTACAGGGGGGGCGGTAAAGCGTAAGATACTTCCATAAAGACGTCCCGTGCCCGTTTCAGTTCACCCTCAGGTGATGAAAGCGGCACATTAAAGTGAATAGGACAGTTCCAAAATCGCTGAGTTCCCGATTTTCGGGAAACGGGGGAACCATACGTCGATTGTGCACAGAGCAGACGGCGTATTATTTTGGGGTGAATTCGGCCTTCTCGGCCGATAGGGCGACTCCGGCGTCCGAATCCGACAGCTAACCTCGTAAGCGTGCTGAGAGACTATCTTCATGCATCCATTTCACCTTGAACGAAACAAGCCGCGGAAGAGTTTCTCAGAAGCCGGGCTTTTTTTGTTTGTCAATTTGTCTAGTCGCGTCAAGTTTCAGTCAAATTTTAGTTTAATGGCGAGACTATGAAGGAGGACCGATTGAATGGGACCGCTCCAAATCGGGGACACCCATGTAAAGCGATCATCCGGCATGTCTTACGCAATGCTTTGGAAACGTGAGAATTATCGCACTGTTCTGATGGTGGCTTTAGTTTCTTTCCTGATCTTATTTTTATTCGCGTTTCTTTTGTACGGTACGGCCGTTAAGCGTGTTCAGCTGATCGTGAACGGACAAGAATCCCTTGTGGAAACAAAACGCTGGAATCTGCAGAAGCTGCTGGACGACAGAAATATTACCGTTGGCGCACACGACCGAACTTCGATTCCGCTGCAAGGAGCAATCAAAGACGGGGATACGATTATGGTCAATCATACGACCCCTGTCCTCTTGAGTGCCGACGGCAAGACGGAAATCCGGTATACGACCGGGACTACCGTAGCGGATGCCATCGCAGATTTGCATCTGTCATTGGGCAAATATGACAAAGTGCTGCCCGCCCTCGATTCGCCGCTTGCAGCTAATGCTCCGATCCGGATCATCCGGGTGAATAAAGTCGTCGAACAGAAAAAAGAAACCATCCCTTTTGAAGTGGTTCGCAAGAATGATCCCAGTTTGTTAAAGGGGAAAGAGAAGGTGCTCCAGGAAGGCCGGGAGGGGCTTAAAACCATTACATTGGAGAAGACCTTTGAAGACGGGGCGCTGAAGAATGTGCTTGTGCTGGATGCGGTTACGAAGACTGAGAGCTCCGACAGAATCGTTGCCGTCGGCACCCGCAAGCCGGTCACCATTCTGTCAGCCTCGTCGCCGAATATTCAGGATGTAGTCAAGACAGGTATCAAGTTTAGCGTCAAACGGGTTTTGAACGATGTGATTTTGACCGCTTATGATTCGGGCGTCGAGTCCACCGGCAAAAGCAAAAACCATCCCCAGTTCGGCATTACATATACCGGAACGAGGGTTCAGGAAGGGCGGACGATTGCAGTCGATCCGAATGTGATTCCATTGGGCTGGTGGGTTTATATTGACGGCATCGGCTTTCGCAGAGCTGAGGATATCGGCAGCGGTGTGAAAGGCAAGTGGATCGATATCTATTACGACAGCCCGGCATATGCCGATCGTTTCGGGATGAAGCGGGGCGCAACCGTATATGTGATCGGACCGAAAAAACCGGAATCGGATTAAGATGCTGTGAATTCATGGAATCGTCTTTCTGCCTGCCTTATGGCTGGCGGATCGGCGATTTTTTCCTTTCAGCCGCATTGTGATAAGATGTATTTATGCCATTTCAAGGGGAAGGGATTTATTTTCATGATCAAGGAAATTATTGTTGTTGAAGGCAAATCCGACACCGTAGCCATCCGCAATGCCGTACAGGCGGAAACGATTGAAACGGGCGGATCAGCCATTAACAATGAAATTATAGAACGTATCCGGCTGGCCCGCGAACGAAGAGGCGTGATTATTTTTACGGATCCCGACCACGCAGGCGAGCGTCTCCGCAAAATTATTTCAGAACGGGTTCCCGGCTGCAAGCACGCTTTTTTGAACCGGGAAGAAGCTTTAGGCAAAAGAAATATAGGCGTGGAAAATGCCGACCCCGAAGCGATTCGTAAGGCTTTGGAACAGTTGAAAACGGAAATTTTGGATGCCGAGCCGCAAATCGGCTGGGACGATTTATTGGCGGCCGGATTGATCAACCACCCCGATGCGGCTGCGCGCAGAATGAAAATGGGAAAGCTGTTGAGGATCGGTTATGCGAATGGAAAGCAGTTCTATAAACGATGTCATATTTTTCAAATCAGCCGCGAAGAATTTATGGTCGCGTGGAAGAAATTGGATGAAGAGGGGTTGCTATGAACACATTGTCTCAAGGCGCGATCGGCTCCCCCAAAAGAACGAAAGAACTTCTTCAGAAATACGGATTGACCTTGAAAAAAAGTCTTGGGCAAAATTTTCTTGTTGACCGCAATATCCTGCTCAAGATCGTGAATGCAGCGGGACTTGACAGCGCCAAGGGGGCGTTGGAGATTGGCCCCGGAATCGGGGCGTTGACTCAGCAGCTGGCGGAAACGGCGGGGAAAGTGGCGGCCGTGGAAATCGATCAGCGATTGATCCCGGTGCTGGAGGATGTGCTGCGACCTTATCCGAATGTGAAAATTATTCACGGCGATGTGCTGAAGGTCAACCTCCGCGCTGTTTTAGCCGATTATTTCAGCGGGCTTCAAGGTATCAGCGTCGTGGCCAATCTGCCTTATTACGTGACCACCCCAATTGTCATGCGGCTGCTTGAGGAGCGGCTGCCGTTTGAGAATATCGTTATCATGATCCAGAAGGAAGTTGCCGAACGGATGGCGGCTAAACCCGGCAGCAAGGATTACGGCAGCTTGAGCGTGGCCGTGCAGTATTTCAGTGAGCCGGAGCTGGTGGCACAGGTGCCGCGCACTGTGTTTATTCCTCAGCCGAATGTCGATTCGACGGTGATTCGCTTGAAATTGCGAAACGAGCCGCCAATTGAGATTGAGGATGAAGATTTCTTCTTCAGGGTTGTTCAGGCTTGTTTTGCCCAGCGGCGAAAAACCTTGTTAAACAACCTGCTTTCAGCATTCGTCGGCAAAGCGGACAAGCAGCTTTTGCTGACTGCTTTGGATCAATGCGGGATTGATCCCGTTCGCCGCGGAGAGACGCTGCAGATGCATGAATTTGCCGCTTTAAGCGGTCGACTGCGCGAAATCGCAAACGCAGAATCCTGATCCCGCATATTTTGCCGAATGTTTGTCCAGGGAGTAAACTCAGCGCAATAACGATGCCCCGGTATTTCCCCTTTTTCATCACCATTTGCCTATGCCAGCCATAGGATAGTTTGAGGGAGGGGATCAGTTGTGTTGATGCAAGGAGATCTTGTCGTCAGAAAATCCTACAGGGGAGACGTTGTATTCCGGATTCAGGATGCCGATCAACAAAGGGCCATTCTGAAGGGTGTAGAGTTCAGACTATTGGCTGACGCGCCGATTTCCGACCTGCAGCGGATTGAAGATCTGCATCTCCACAGGGGGACCGTACAGTCTCTTTTGAAAACGAAAGAATCGGTTAAACTTCTGGAGCTGTACAAACGAACGCAAAGGGAAAAGATGGAGAACGGGCTTCCGTTCGATAGGGATAAAATGCCGTATTTTGAGCTTCCCGGGAAAGTGCTCCATCTCGATGGAGATCCGGCATATTTGCGAAAGAGCATGAGCGTATATGGGGAATTGAGAATACCTGCGGAAGGCCACTTCGTGAACGAAGTCGACATGGCGGAAGCATTGTATCGGCTTTTGCCGCTTGTTAAACCCGATATTGTTGTGATCACCGGGCACGACGGACTGCTGAAGCATCGACCGGATCCGGAAATACACAGCTTGAACAACTATAAAAATTCAATCAATTTTGCACGTGCGGTGAGAGTAGCCCGCGAGTACGAGCGGAATCGGGATGCGCTGACGGTCATTGCGGGCGCCTGCCAATCGCATTTTGAGGCGCTGCTCCATGCCGGAGCCAATTTCGCAAGTTCTCCGAAGCGAATCCTGATTCATGCGCTGGATCCCGTTTATATCGCAGCGAAAGTGTCATACACCCCAATCAAGGACACGATCAACATCTTTGATGTGATCAGCCATACGATCAGCGGGATGGAAGGTTTGGGCGGTATTGAAACGAAGGGGAGCTATCGCATCGGACTCCCTAAAATCTGACTGGCTTTAAAAATTATGAATTTTATGTGAATGAGGTGTTCAAAAAAAGTCTGAAAAACCGGTGAACCCTGTGAGATATACCGTGTCAAACGTCTGAGAAAATGTCACCTTAACTCGTCCGAGAAAATGTCACTTTTGTAGTGTTCCGAGCCACCGTTAGGTGGCTTGGACTGTCTTTGAA